>JAZNLN010000035.1:0-15063 GCA_045579125.1 Ruminiclostridium sp. | reverse complement strand
ATCGGCGGCGGAAAAACCGCTGAAATCTGCGCCCGACTGATACCATGTCAGCAGAGGCCTCACGCCCCTTTTATCCGACGTATGGAACACGCTGTCCTTGCATAGCACGCATGTACACCCGCCCGAACGCAGGTGCTGCTTTGCCTTTTCACGTTCCGTCATCATTTCAGCTTTTCCACAAAGTCGGTCATCATTTCGCTTATGCGGATATTCTGCGGACATACCGCCTCACAGGCACGGCAGCCAAGGCACGCCGACGGTCTTTTATCCTCGGGGAGCGCACCTATCGCCATAGGCGCAAGGAAACCGCCGCCCGAATAGGAATGCTCGTTGTAAAGCTCGATGATTTTCGGGATGTCCAGCTCAAGAGGACAGTGCGACGTACAGTAACGACAGGCTGTGCAGGGGAGCGTACAGCCCGAGGTCATTGCGTGAGCAACGCCGAAAAGGCGTCCGGTTTCGTCTGCGCTCAAGGGCTTTTCGGTTTCGTATGTTTCTATGTTTTCCTTTAACTGCTGAAAATTGGACATTCCCGAAAGCGTTACAACTACCTCGGGGATTGACTGCAAAAATCTGAACGCCCACTCAACGACCGACGCCTCGGGCCGCATTTCCTTTAACTGCGTCTCATATTCCGAATCAAGCGCCGCAAGCTTGCCGCCTCTCACGGGCTCCATAACCCATATCGGAATGCCGTACTCCTTCAGCATTTCTACCTTGCCCTTTGCGTCCTGCATTTTCCAGTCAAGCCAGTTGAGCTGAATCTGACAGAACTCCATATCCTTTCCGTATGCATCAAGAAAACGCTTCATCGTGTCAAGCGTTCCGTGCGTCGAAAAACCGAGGTGCTTTATGCGGCCGTTCTGTTTCTGCTTCATAAGATAGTCATAAATCCCGTATTTCGGGTCAAGGTATGCATCAATGTTCGTTTCGCATACGTTATGGAACATATAAAAATCAAAGTGTTCAACACGGCATTTTTTAAGCTGCTCCTCAAAAATCTCCTCGACCTTGTCCATATTTGCGAGGTCGTAGCCGGGAAATTTTGTTGCGAGATAAAAACTGTCACGTGGAAATTCACCCATTATTTCTCCGAGCGCAGTTTCGGAGTCGCCGTTGTGATAACCCCACGCCGTGTCAAAATAATTGATTCCCTTTTCTATTGAGTACGAAACCATTTCACGCACTGCGTCCCTGTCAATTTTTCCGTAATCATCCTCTTTTACGGGCAGTCTCATGCAGCCGAGACCGAGAGCCGAAAGCTTTTTGCCTTGAAAATCTCTGAAAATCATATCGTTCACCTTTCTGCGTTTTATAATGCGAAATGCTTCCTGTCGGATATCCGACCTTTCCATTTTATAATACCACATATTTCTCCGCATTTCAATCCGCAAAGCAGTATTTTTTCGCATAACGAAAAAGACAGTGCAGAAAAACTGCACTGTCTTTGTATTTTATAAATACTTTTCCGTCCGCCTGCACGGCGGCCATGTGAAATTAAACTAACTCAATGATAGCCATTTCTGCAGCGTCGCCACGACGGGGACCTGTCTTGATAATTCTTGTGTAACCACCGTTTCTGTCAGCGTACTTCGGCGAGATTTCGTCGAAATGCTTCTTGGAAACTGCTTCCTTTGTGATGTATGCAAAAACCTGGCGCTTGGAATGTAAATCAGTGTTCTTGCCGAGTGTAATCATCTTTTCAGCCTCGCTGCGAACTTCCTTTGCTCTTGTAACGGTTGTTTCAATCTTGCCGTTTTCAAGCAGGAATGTAACCATTGCTCTGAGCATTGCTTTTCTGTGGTCGCTGGTTCTGCCTAACTTTCTCATTGCCATAATGATTTCTCCTTTCTGACAATATCATATATCATCAATTCTGGTGTGATTAGTTTTCCTCACTTGAAGCGAGATCAAAGCCAAGCGAAATGAGCTTTGCTCTGACTTCTTCAAACGACTTCTTACCAAGGTTGCGGACCTTCATCATCTCTTCCTGTGACTTGTTGATAAGGTCGTCAACAGTGTTGATGCCAGCACGCTTGAGGCAGTTGAAAGAACGTACCGAAAGATCAAGATCTTCAATAGTCATTTCAAGAATCTTGTCCTTGCTCTTGTCGTCCTTTTCAACCATAAGCTCGGGCTGGTTGATTTCGTCCGATAAGTCAACGAACAGTGCGAGATGTTCGCTTAATACCTTTGCGGCGTAAGAAACGGATTCCTTTGCGGAAATTGTGCCGTCCGTCCAAACCTCAAGGATAAGCTTGTCATAGTCTGTTCTCTGACCAACTCTGGTATTCTCAACGGTGTAGTTTACCTTTAACACCGGAGTGTAAATGCTGTCAACAGGAATAATTCCGATTACTGACGGATTAAGCTGCTTGTTTTTCTCTGCGGAAACGTATCCTCTTCCTCTGTCAAACGTAAGCTCCATGTAAAGCTTTGCGCCTGCGCTGAGGGTAGCGATGTGCATTCCCGGGTCAAGAATTTCAATTTCGCTGTCTGTCTTTATATCGCCCGCTGTAACTTCGCATTCGCCTTCAGCTTCGATATAAACCGTCTTGGGGCATTCGCCGTACATCTTTGCGATAAGACCCTTGACATTAAGGATTATTTCTGTAACATCTTCTTTTACGCCGGGGATAGTTGAAAACTCGTGCTGCACGCCGTCGATCTTAACCGCTGTAACCGCAACTCCCGGTAATGAGGAGAGCAATACACGTCTTAAGCTGTTGCCAAGAGTATTGCCGTAGCCGCACTCGAGCGGTTCGAGAACGAACATACCGTACTTTCCGTCCGGCTTCAGCTTAACGGTTTCGATTTCAGGCTTTTCGATTTTTTCAAGCATTCTTTAACCCTCCTGCAAGTTAGTGTGTTACGGACTTAACCACCGATTTCGGGGTGCACCCGAAATCAGCTTATGTCCCTTCTTTTCAGGCCGTCAAAAAAGAATATACAATTCTGAACAAAGCCTCGGTTAATTTTAAATCACGATAAGTCATGAGGTATTGTAAATTAAAAATAACCGTGTCCAATAGCGTAAAGCTATATGGCTATTACTTAGAATACAATTCGATTACGAGCTGTTCTTCAACTTCAAAGTCAAGCTCGTCACGCTGCGGTAAACGTGTTACCTTTGCAGACATAGCTTCTTTGTTCATGTCGAGCCATAAAGGAATAAGTCTGCCGTTTGTTGCTTCTGTTACCTGAGCAAACTTTGCACTCTTCTTGCTTTTTTCGGATAAAGCGATTACGTCGCCTACCTTAATTCTGTATGAAGGGATGTCAACCTTCTTGCCGTTTACTGTGAAATGACCGTGACCAACGAGCTGTCTTGCTTCACGTCTTGTGATTGCGAGACCCATTCTGAATACTACGTTGTCAAGTCTTTCCTCAAGGAATCTGATAAGGTTGTGACCTGCGATGCCCTCTTCCTTAACAGCAAGCTCGTAGTAGTGATAGAACTGCTTTTCAAGAACACCGTAGATGAACTTGAGCTTCTGCTTTTCCTTTAACTGCATGCCGTATTCAGAAATCTTTTTTCTGGTGTTGGCATTCTTATGTCTTGTTGTTTCCTTGCTGTAACCCATTACCATAGTGCTGATTCCGAGAGCCTTGCATCTCTTTAATACCGGCGTTTTATCTACTGCCATAGTTACCTCCGTTTTTAATAAATATCGATTTTATTTTCGACTCTGAGTAACTGAAAACTCAGTTTATAACTATACACGTCTTCTCTTGGGAGGACGGCATCCGTTGTGGGGGATAGGAGTTACGTCCTTGATCATGCGAACCTCAAGACCTGCTGCCTGCAATGCTCTGATTGCTGCTTCACGTCCTGCGCCGGGACCCTTAACGTATACTTCTACTGTTTTAAGACCGTGTTCCATAGCTGCCTTAGCTGCTGTTTCAGCTGCTGTCTGTGCTGCGAAGGGAGTGGACTTCTTGGAGCCTCTGAAGCCGAGTCCGCCTGCGCTAGCCCATGATAAAGCATTGCCCTGAAGGTCGGTTATTGTAACGATTGTGTTGTTAAACGAAGACTGGATGTGCGCAGAACCGTTTTCGATGTTCTTGCGATCATGACGTCTGCGGATAACGGGCTTCTTACCGTTTACCTTAGCCTGTGCCATTAGTTTGCCACCTTTCTGTTATTTCTTCTTGTTAGCGATTGTCTTCTTGGGACCCTTGCGTGTTCTTGCATTGGTCTTTGTTCTCTGTCCTCTGCAGGGGAGACCCTTGCGGTGACGAGTGCCTCTGAAGCAGTTGATTTCAACAAGACGCTTGATGTTAAGAGCAACCTCACGTCTTAAGTCGCCTTCAACGGTGTATGAAGCGTCGATAACTTCACGGATTTTTGCTTCCTCGTCTTCTGTCAGGTCCTTAACTCTTGTGTCAGGGTTTACGCCTGCTTTTGCGAGGATATCGTTAGCGGATTTTCTGCCAATGCCGTAAACGTATGTGAGACCGATCTCGATACGCTTATCCTTGGGTAAATCCACACCAGCAATTCTTGCCATAATTGTTCCTCCTGTGTTAGTATAGGACTAATCAGCCCTGTCTCTGCTTATGCTTAGGGTCTTTACAGATAACCATAACTTTACCCTTGCGCTTGATAACCTTGCACTTATCGCACATCGGTTTTACTGAAGGTCTTACTTTCATTGTTATAACCCTCCTTTTAGGTTAAGTTTAAATGTTCGTTTACTTGGCTCTCCAAGTGATACGGCCCTTAGTCAGGTCGTAAGGCGACATTTCAACTGTTACTTTATCACCCGGCAGGATACGAATGAAATTCATACGCAGCTTGCCGCTTACATGAGCCAAAATCTTGTGTCCGTTGGTAAGCTCAACCTGAAACGTTGCGTTAGGCAATGCTTCAAGAATTACGCCCTCAACTTCAATTACATCTTCTTTAGACAAGCTTAATCACTCTCCTCGGCGATGTCCGTGTCTGCGTTGTATTCACGCAGCGCTGTTCTTAGCTTTTTGTTGGTTAATTCATCAAAAGCAAGAGATTTTTTCGTTTTGCTCAGATGAAGTGGATTTTTGCGTTTTGGTTTTTCAAGCTTTCTTTCCTTGCCGTCGGCAACATATACAAAGCTTTCATCGACCGCTGTTACGATCATGAAGCGACCGCTGTCATGACCTGCCCTGCTTACGACAACCATTCCTTTAAAAAAGTCCATCATTTCACCATCAATGACTTTCAAGCGTCAATATCAGAGGTTTGTCGTTGGTAATCGCAATAGCGTGTTCAAAGTGAGCGGAAAGATTTCCGTTTGCTTCAACTACTGTCCACTTGTCGGAAAGTATCTTTACCTCCGGGGTCGTGGAGTTTATCATAGGCTCAATGCAGATTGTCATGCCCGGCACAAGTCTCGGGCCTCTGCCCGGCTTGCCGTAGTTGGGGACCTCGGGGTCCTCGTGCATGTCTGCGCCGATTCCGTGGCCGATAAACTGACGGACAACGTGATAGCCGTTGCTTTCACAGTGCGTCTGAATTGCATTCGAAATATCGCCGATTCTGTTACCCGGTATTGCCTGTTCGATTCCCTTGTAAAGAGCCTCCTCAGTCACCTTCAGCAGTCTTTCGGCCTCGGGGCTGACCGTACCCACCTTGAACGTGCGTGCGTTGTCGCCCTGGAAACCGTCGTAAAGCGCTGTTACGTCAACCGAAACGATGTCGCCCTCTTTGATGATTTTCTTCTTGGAGGGAATACCGTGGATAAGCTCCTCGTTTACAGAAATGCAGGCGCTGCCTGTAAATCCGCAGTAACCGAGCGAAGAAGGAATTGCGCCCTTGGAAACTATATAATCGTGAACGATTTTATCAAGCTCCCATGTGCTCATTCCGGGCTTTATCGACCTGCCTGCAAGCGCAAGCGCCTGCGCAGCGATTTCGTTTGCTTTGAGCATTCTCTGAATGTCGCTTGGCGATTTTACCTTTATCATTACTTACCTTCTATTGCCTCTAAAGTCAGCTTTGCTGTATCTTCGATTTTGTCCTGACCGATAACTGTTACGAGCTTGCCCTTTGCGCCGTAGTATTCCTTCAGCGGAGCTGTTTTCTCGTGGTATGTTTCGAGTCTGGACAGTACTGTTTCAGGCTTGTCATCTACACGCTGAATTACCTTTGCGCCGCACAGATTGCATACGCCCTCTGTCTTTGTGGGCTTGAATTCAATGTGGTAGGACGCTCCGCAGCCTTCGCAGACTCTTCTGCCCGAAAGACGTGAGCAGATTGTTGCGTCCTCAACGTAGATTTCAACAACCTTGTCAATACGAACACCCATTGTATCGAGAGCCTCTGCCTGTGATACCGTTCTGGGGAATCCGTCTAAAATAAATCCGTTCTTTGCGTCATCCATTGCAATTCTGTCCTTGAGGATGCCGATTACGATGTCATCGGAAACGAGCTCGCCCTTATCCATGCATTCTTTAGCTGCAAGGCCTGCGGGTGTGCCATTCTTTACTGCCTCTCTTAACATGTTGCCTGTGGAGATTGCGGGGATATTGAGCTTTTCGCAGACGATTTCTGCCTGTGTGCCCTTACCTGCGCCGGGAGCGCCTAAAAATATCAAATTCATAGTGGTAACCCTCCGTTTCCGTTTTGAATGGATTTGCGATTCGGGATTGGAAATCAGCACGAGGCTGATTCCTTCCTAAATCTCTTATTATTCAAGGAAGCCCTTGTGATGACGCATCATCATCTGGCTTTCAAGTGAACGTACTGTTTCAAGTGCAACACCTACAACGATAAGTAATGTTGTACCGCCGAGCTGAATGCTCAAGCCTGATAATGTTGAGAAGATGATAGGGAATATTGCAATGAAACCGAGGAAAATCGCACCGATAAGCGTGATTTTCGAAAGCGAATTGTGGATAAAATCGGAAGTGGGCTTGCCGGGTCTGTATCCCGGAATTGCACCATTGTTTTTCTTCAGATTATTGGCAATTTCTACCGGATTATACTGAATAGATACATAGAAGTAGTTAAATCCGATGATGAGCAGGAAGTAAAGAACTGCGTATAACCAGCTTGTCTGGCTGAACAGTCTTACAAAGCCGTCCCAGAATGTCTCGCCTGTGCCGTCAATGCCGAAGAACCAGCAGATTGTTGCGGGAAGGCTCATGATAGACATTGCGAAGATGATAGGCATAACACCTGCC
This sequence comes from Ruminiclostridium sp., assembly GCA_045579125.1. Taxonomy (GTDB): domain Bacteria; phylum Bacillota; class Clostridia; order Oscillospirales; family Ruminococcaceae; genus Ruminiclostridium_E. Next base: position 7,899 of record JAZNLN010000035.1, on the reverse strand, counting down.
ATCGCTACCTTAATCGGAATATGTGTTGACTGACCGCCGTACATCTTTCTTCCGACAACTCTCTTTGCATACTGAACGGGAATTCTTCTCTCTGCGTTTGTCATAAGGATAACGAGCGCAATCATGAGAATAAAGATGATAAGAACGATGGGAACGAGGATTGTGTTCTTCAGGTCAAGCGACATGGAGTTGATGAGCGAGAGAACATCCGACGGACCTCTTGAAATGATACCTGCGAAGAGGATCATGGAGATACCGTTGCCTATACCCTTTTCGTTTATCTGGTCGCCGAGCCAGATGATAAGAGATGCGCCTGCAACAAGACAGCTGATGATTGTTATAGCGGAAAGAACTCCGGAGAATCCGTCCGTATAGTTCAGAGCGCCGTAGCTGCGGAGCGTCAGATAGAAGCCGACTGCCTGGAAGATTGCAAGACCCAAGGACGCAAGCTTTGTTATGAGGTTGAGCTTTTTGCGGCCTTCGTCGCCTTCCTTGCTCAGTCTTTCCAGCGGGGGAATAGCTACTGTCAGTAACTGAATGATAATTGAAGCGTTAATATAAGGTGTGATTGACATTGCGAAGAGAGTACCCTGGCTGAGCGCACCGCCCGTCATGGTATCATAGAAGGTCAGAAGGTTGTTCGAACCTCCAAGCATCGCCTTAACCGCCTCGTTGTCGAGGAACGGTACAAATATTGCGCTTCCTAAACGGAATACAACAATGATGAATAATGTAAAGAAGATCTTTTTTCTAAGCTCGGGAATTTTCCACGCATTTCTGAAGACTTCAAACATCAGATCACCTCTGCCTTTCCGCCTGCCTTTTCAATTTTCTCTGCAGCTGCCGCTGTAAACTTTGCAGCCTTAACTGTGAACGACTTTGTGAGTTCGCCGTTGCCGAGAACCTTAATGCCGTCGAGTGTCTTTTTGATTAAACCGCATTCAACGAGTGCTGCTGCGTCGATAACTGCGCCGCTTTCGAAGCGAGCTTCGAGATCCTCAACATTAACAATAGCATATTCAACTGCAAAAATGTTGTTGAATCCACGCTTAGGCATACGTCTTGCGAGAGCTGTCTGACCACCTTCAAAGCCCGGTCTTACACCGCCGCCCGAACGTGCCCACTGGCCCTTGTGTCCTTTACCGGCTGTCTTACCCCAACCTGAACCGTGTCCGCGACCAATGCGCTTAACTTCTCTTGTGGAGCCTGCTGCCGGAGATAATTCGTGTAGCTTCACTTGTTACACCTCCTGTAAAAATGTAAATCGTGAGATTATTCTTCTGTAACTTCTACTAAATAGCAGATTTCCTTAATCTTGCCTCTTGTTGCCGCATTGTCGGGCTGTACTGTTACATCGTCAATCTTGCGGAGTCCGAGGGACTGTGCTGTTGCGATGTGGCTGTCCTTGCGACCGATGAGAGACTTAACCAGTTTGATTTTTAAAGCCATTGTGGTTTCCATCCTTTCTTAGTTTGCAAATCAGCCGAGTATTTCCTTAACAGTCTTGCCTCTGAGTTCGGCAACCTGTTCAACATTTCTTAAGGACTTGAGGCCTTCGAATGTTGCACGAACTACATTGCAGGGGTTGTTCGAACGAAGTGACTTTGTACGGATATTCTTGATACCTGCCATTTCAACAACGGCACGAACGGGACCGCCTGCGATAACGCCGGTACCCTCGGGAGCGGGCTTCATAAGAACGGAGCCTGCGCCGAACTTGCCGATTACTTCGTGGGGAATGGATGTTCCCTTGAGCGAAATCTTAACAAGGTTCTTCTTTGCGTCGTCGATGCCCTTGCGGATTGCATCGGGAACTTCGTTTGACTTGCCGAGGCCGAATCCTACAACGCCGTTTCCGTCGCCTACAACTACGAGAGCCGAGAACTTCATGATACGGCCGCCCTTAACGGTCTTAGAAACACGGTTAATTGCAACAACCTTTTCTGCAAGCTCGTATTTTGATGCATCTAAAAGTGCCAAAATAGTTTTCCTCCTATAATTATTAGAAATTCAAGCCGCCTTCACGAGCACCGTCTGCAAGAGCAGCTACTCTGCCGTGATAAACATAGCCCGAACGGTCGAATACTACGTCAGTAATACCCTTTTCCTTAGCTCTTTCTGCGAGCGCAGCGCCAACCTTCTTGGCAGCGTCGCAGTTTCCGCCGTATTCTGTGAAGCTCTTTTCGTTAGAAGATGCTGCGCAGAGTGTAACACCAGCTTCGTCGTCGATTAACTGAGCATAGATGTTTTTAGCAGAACGGAACACGCTCAGGCGGGGGCAAGCAGCTGTTCCGGAAATCTTTCCACGAACTCTCTTGTGACGCTTGATTCTGTTTTTGTTGCTGTCGATTACTTTAATCATTTTAAGCTCATTCCTTTCTATGAGGTGCGTGCGGGTTCAAGGAACCATATGCACTGAATGCTCGTCTGCAGTTTTAATCCCGCAGACGACACCTCTGATGGATTACTTCTTACCCTTACCTGCTTTACCTTCCTTGCGGCGGATGACTTCATCAACGTACTTGATGCCCTTGCCCTTGTAAGGCTCGGGAGGACGCTTGCCGCGGATTTCGCTTGCGAACTGACCAACCTTCTGCTTGTCAATTCCCTTAACGATAATCTGGTTGGGGTTGGGAACCTCGAGTGTGATATCCTCGGTGTCGGATACGATTACGGGATGAGAGAAGCCGATGCCAAGGTTTACGTCCTTGCCTGTCTTCTGGCATCTGTAACCAACGCCGTTGATTTCAAGTGTCTTGGAGTAACCTTCTGTTACGCCGATTATCATGTTGTTGATAAGAGTTCTTGTAAGACCGTGGAGCGAGCGGTTAGCAGGCTCGTCGTTGGGACGCTCTACTGTGATAACGCCGCCGTCGAGTGTAATCTTCATCTCGGGCTTGAACTCTTTTGTTAATGTGCCCTTAGGGCCCTTTACTGTTACGATGGTACCGTCAACCTTAACGTCAACGCCAGCAGGAACAGTAATAGGTGCTTTACCGATTCTTGACATTACTATTCCTCCTTATTACCAAACAAATGCGAGGATTTCGCCGCCGACATTTTCCTGACGAGCCTTCTTGTCTGTCATAATACCCTTGGATGTGGATACGATGGCAATACCGAGACCCTTCATAACCTTCGGCATATCCTTGCAATTTGAGTAAATTCTTAAACCGGGCTTACTAACTCTGCGTAAGCCTGTAATAACCTGTGACTTGTTCTCAGTATACTTTAAAGTAACTCTGATAACGCCCTGCTTGTTGTCCTCAATAACTCTGAAGTTCTTGATATAGCCTTCATCAACGAGGATCTGAGCAATCTGCTTCTTCATATTGGAGCAGGGGATATCAACTGACGGATGCTTTGCAGCACTTGCGTTGCGAATTCTTGTCAGCATATCTGCGATAGTATCAGTGATCTGCATTACTTGCTTCCTCCTTTATTAAACTTTGTGATTGATTACCAGCTTGCCTTCTTTACGCCGGGGATCTGTCCCTTGTACGCAAGCTCTCTGAAACAAATTCTGCAAATACCAAACTTACGTAAATAAGCGTGCGGTCTACCGCAGATTTTACATCTGTTGTAAGAACGGGTGGAAAACTTTGCAGGACGCTGCTGCTTTGCAATCATCGATTTCTTTGCCATATTTATTTCCTTAACCTTTCTTATTTAGCAAACGGAGCGCCCATAAGTGAAAGCAGCTCTCTCGCTTCTTCGTCTGTCTTTGCTGTTGTTACAAAATTGATATCCATACCTCTGATAGCATCGATCTTCTCGTACTCGATTTCGGGGAAGATAAGCTGTTCCTTGATACCAACGGAGTAGTTGCCTCTGCCGTCGAAGGAATTGGGGTTGTTGCCTCTGAAGTCACGAACACGGGGGAGAGCAACGTTGAAGAATCTGTCGAGGAATTCATACATTGTGTTGTCTCTGAGTGTAACCTTAACGCCGATGATGTTGCCTTCTCTGAGCTTGAAGTTTGCGATAGCCTTCTTTGCCTTGCAGACAACAGGCTTCTGACCTGTGATCTGTGCGAGGTCGCTCATGATAGCTTCAACCTTCTTGTGGTCGTCCTTGGCTTCGCCGCAGCCGACATTGATAACAATCTTGTCAAGCTTAGGAATCTGCATAACGCTCTTGTATCCGAACTTCTTGAAAAGTGCAGGAGCGACAGTTTCCTTATAATAGGTTTTCATTCTTGCCATAAAAATACTCCTTCTGGCAGCAGCCGGAAGTTACTTTATCCGACCTTTCTGCCATCTTTTTAGAGTTCAGCACCACAGTGCTTGCAAACTCTTACCTTCTTGTCGTTCTTGATCTCGTTACCAACTCGTGTTGCCTTCTTGCACTTGGGGCAAACGGGCATTACCTTGCACGCATAGATTGCGCCTTCAGCCTTTACAAGACCGCTTAACTGGCCCTGCTGTCTTGCCTTAACGTGCTTTGTAACGATGTTGCGACCTTCAACGATTACCTTCTTTTCCTTGGGGCTTACTTCAAGAACCTTACCGGTCTTGCCCTTGTCCTTGCCGGAAATAATCATTACTTCGTCGCCTTTTTTAACGTGTAAGTTATTCATTCTCAGCTTCCTCCTTAAAGTACTTCAGGAGCAAGTGAAAGAATCTTCATATAATCCTTATCACGAAGCTCTCTAGCTACGGGTCCAAAAATACGAGTTCCTCTCGGATTCTTGTCTTCCTTGATGATAACTGCTGCGTTTTCGTCAAAACGGATGTATGTTCCGTCGTCACGTCTAACGCCTGTTGCGGAACGAACGATTACGCACTTAACTACGTCGCCCTTCTTAACTGTTCCGCCCGGTGTAGCCTTCTTAACGGAAGCAACAATTACATCGCCGATGTTTGCATATTTTCTGCGTGTGCCGCCAAGTACTCTGATGCACATTAACTCCTTAGCTCCTGTGTTATCAGCAACCTTGAGGCGTGTCTGCATTTGAATCATGGAATTATTCTCCTTCCGTTATTACTTAGCTCTTTCGATTACGTTAACCAGACGCCATCTCTTATCCTTGGATAAGGGTCTTGTTTCCATAATCTCAACCTTATCGCCGATTTTGCATGTATTTTCTTCGTCATGAGCCTTTAACTTGATTGTACGCTTGATGATTTTCTTGTATAAAGGGTGGCGAACATTGTCCTCAATGGCAACAACGATTGTCTTGTCCATCTTATCGCTAACAACCTTGCCAACTCTTGTTTTTCTTAAGTTTCTTTCCAAAGCTCGTTCCTCCCTTCTACTTATTGTCAGCAAGCTGACGCTCACGCTGAATTGTCTTGATAACTGCGATTTCCTTCTTGACAGCCTTTAATCTCATGGGGTTGTCAAGCTGGTTTACAGCGTGCTGAAAACGGAGGTTGAACATTTCCTGCTTTAACTCAGTAATTCTGTTCTGTAATTCGACTTCAGATAAATCTCTGATTTCTTTTACTGCCTTGCTCATTACTGATTACCTCCTTCTTCCTTTTCCTTAACGATGAACTTGCACTTGATGGGGAGCTTGTGCATAGCCAGACGCATAGCCTCTCTTGCAACTTCTTCCGAAACGCCTGCAATTTCAAACATTACTCTGCCGGGCTTTACAACTGCTACCCAGTATTCAGGTGAACCCTTACCGGAACCCATACGAGTACCCATAGCCTTCTTTGTTACGGGCTTGTCGGGGAATACCTTGATCCAAACCTGACCGCCACGCTTGATGTAACGTGTCATTGCGATACGGGCTGCTTCAATCTGGTTGGATGTAATCCAAGCGGGCTCAAGTGCCTGAAGACCGAAATCGCCGTTTGATACTGTGCAGCCTCTGATAGCCTTACCGGTCATACGACCTCTCTGCTGTCTTCTGTATTTTACTCTCTTTGGAAGTAGCATTAGTCGTTACCTCCTTCTTTTTTATCTGCTCTGGGCTTAAAATTTCTCTTTTCGCCGTTATCGCTGCGCTTTCTTCTTGCAGGTCTTTCGGGTCTGTTTGCGGGGATTTCGCCCTTGAGAACTTCACCCTTGTAGATCCATACCTTAACGCCGATAACGCCGTAGGTTGTGTTTGCTCTTGCTACACCGTAGTCGATGTCAGCACGGAGAGTCTGCAGGGGGATTGTACCCTCGTGGTAGCTCTCGGAACGAGCGATTTCAGCACCGCCGAGACGGCCGCTTACTGTTGTCTTGATACCCTTTGCACCAAGCTTCATTGTTCTTGCGATGCAGGACTTCATTGCACGTCTGAAGGAAACACGTCCTTCAAGCTGAGATGCGATGTTTTCCGCAACAAGCTGAGCGTTGATGTCGGGGTTCTTAACTTCAACGATGTTTACGAGAACCTGCTTGCCGTTTGTGAACTTTTCAAGTTCTGCACGGAGCTTCTCGATTTCTGCACCCTTCTGACCGATTACGATACCGGGCTTAGCGCAGTGAATGTGAACCTTAACCTTAGCGGGGTCACGCTCGATTTCAATCTGCGGAACGCCTGCCTTGTAGAGCTTCTTCTTAAGAAACTCACGGATTTTGTAGTCTTCAACAAGTGTATCGCCAAAGGTTGCCTTGCCTGCAAACCAGCGGGAATCCCAATCCTTGATAATACCAACTCTAAGACCGTGTGGATTTACCTTTTGTCCCATTGTTTCCCTCCTACTCTGCTTCCTTAACAACCAAAACGATATTGGATGTTCTCTTCATAATGCGATGAGCTCTGCCGTGGTCCTTTGCTCTGATTCTCTTGAGTGTAACGCCCTCTGTAACATAGCAGGTTGAAACGTAGCAGGACTTAACGTCCATGTTGTGATTGTTCTCTGCGTTTGCCATTGCGGACTTGAGAAGCTTCATAATCGGCTCGCTGGCAGCCTTCGGTGTAAGTCTTAATGTAGCCATTGCGATATCGCAGGGCTTGTTTCTGATAAGATCAAGAACGATTCCAACCTTGCGGGGAGAAATACGGATCTGTCTTAATTCAGCTCTTGCTTCCATACTTTTCTCCTCCTTACTTGGTTGTCTTGCTTCCTACATGACCTTTAAAGGTTCTTGTGGGAGCAAACTCGCCTAACTTGTGTCCTACCATATCTTCTGTAACGTATACGGGAACGTGCTTTCTGCCATCGTGAACTGCAAATGTGTGTCCAACGAAGTCAGGGAAAATTGTGCTTGAACGGCTCCATGTCTTGAGAACCTTCTTCTCGCCTGCTTCATTCATGGCGAGCACTCTCTTCATGAGAGCTTCCTGCACGTATGGTCCCTTCTTAATACTTCTGCTCATATTGATTTTTTCCTTTCAAGTTTAGCTGCAAGTTAATGAGTTTCGGTTTACCCTTTCGGAACGAAATTCTTATTAACAACAACTTGTAGAATAATTGAAATTACTTGTCGTTTCTTCTCTTAACGATGAACTTGTTAGTTCTGTTGTTTGTCTTACGAGTCTTGTAACCGAGAGCGGGTTTGCCCCAAGGAGTTACAGGACCGGGACGGCCAACAGGAGACTTACCTTCACCACCGCCGTGAGGATGGTCGTTCGGGTTCATAACTGAACCACGTACTGTGGGTCTGATACCCATATGTCTGATACGACCTGCCTTACCGTAGTTTACGTTAGCGTGGTCAGAGTTGGATACGATACCGATTGTAGCCATGCACTTTTCGGATACGTTTCTTAACTCGCCGCTGGGAAGTCTGATGAGCGCCATGCCGTTTTCCTTAGCCATGAGCTGTGCCATGTTGCCCGCAGAACGAACAAGCTGACCGCCCTTGCCGGGATAAAGCTCGATGTTGTGGATGATTGTACCAACGGGGATGTCGATGAGTGCAAGTGCGTTACCGGGCTTGATGTCAGCGTCGGAACCGCTTCTTACCTTATCGCCTACCTTGAGTCCGTCGGGAGCGATGATGTATCTCTTT
>JAZNLN010000034.1:0-4519 GCA_045579125.1 Ruminiclostridium sp. | reverse complement strand
ATAAAGGAGAATAAAAATGACAGTTTACGAAGAAATTTTTGAAGTAATCAAAGAAAGAAAAAAGCAGTACGAAAACGGTACCGCACAGGAAAATTCATATACCTGCTATCTGTTTGACAAGGGTGTTGACAAAATATGCAAAAAAATCGGAGAAGAGGCATCCGAGACGATTATTGCGGCAAAAAACAATGATAATGATGAATTAAAGAATGAAATCAATGATTTGCTCTATCACATAATGGTTCTTTGCGCTAATCAGGGGCTTGAATGGTCAGAGGTTGAAAAGGTGCTGGATGAACGTAATGAAAAAATCGGAAATCTCAAAAAATTCCATACAGTAGACAAAAACACATAAATAATAAATACGGAAAGTCTCATTGCATCACGCTTGGGACTTTTTTTGTGCTGTCAGAATATAGCATATAATAATGCTTTAAAACACTTGAAAAAAGAGTTGGAATAATGTATAATATAAATTGGTATATGATGCTTTTCAATAAATTAAGACAGGTGACAATATGAGCGAAAAAATAATTGATGTAAAAAATGTTTCTATTGAATATGTTACGGGAGATTTGCGTAATATCGGTTTGAAAGAATTTGTTGTCCGCAAATTAAAGGGTAACTATGACGTAAAAAAGTTTGTTGCTGTTAACGACGTGTCGTTTGTTGTTGAAAAAGGCGATATGCTTGGTATAATAGGAACAAATGGTGCGGGAAAATCAACGCTGTTAAAAGCTGTAACACAGATAATGAGGCCTTCAAAGGGAAGCGTAGAGGTAAACGGAAAAATCGCTGCTTTGCTTGAGCTTGCAAGCGGATTTGACGGAGATTTGAATTTAAAAGAAAATGCATATCTTCGTGGTGCGATGCTTGGATATACACGAAAATTTATGGACGAAAAGTATCCCGACATTCTTGCTTTTTCTGAACTGCAGGAATACGAAATGAGACCGTTTAAGCAGCTGTCAAGCGGTATGAAATCAAGAATTGCATTTTCTATTGCGAGCATGGTTGAGCCTGAAATTCTTATTCTTGATGAGGTTTTGTCGGTAGGCGACGGTGCATTCCGTGCAAAAAGCGAGCAGAAAATGCGGGAGATAATCGAAAAGGGAAAAGCAACTATTCTCGTTTCTCACTCCATATCGCAGATACGTACGATGTGTACTAAAGTGCTCTGGCTTGACCATGGAAAGCAAATTGCATTTGGTGAAACAGGACCTATATGTGATAAATACGAGGAATTTTTAAAGACAAAAAAACTTCCGGAAAAAATACAATTTTAAGGGATTATAATGAAAAAAATAAAGCTTTTTTTGTGTTGCCACAATAAATTTGAAATTGTTCCGCCATTGTTTGAGCCAATGCAATGCGGTGCGGCGTTAAATCCTGCTGTCGAAGGAACTGTCTCTGACTTTAACGGAGATAACATATCAAATAAAAACCGTGAGTACTGCGAACTGACAGCGCATTATTTTGCATGGAAAAATATTGAGGCAGATTATTATGGCTTTTGTCATTACAGACGTTTTTTCAGCATAAATAAAAAAATAAAAAAACCGTATATTTCTAAAAAAACAATTTCTGCTAAGGAATACAAGGAATATTTTGGAAATGAGCAAATGTGGTATGATTTAATTACATCAAACGACATTATTGTTCCCAGGTGTGAGCTTATGGAAAAAAATGTTCGTGATTATTACTGTGATTATAAGTATCATTATAAAGAAGATTTATCGTTATTTATGGACATTTTATCAAGGAAAGCAGGTTTTCTTGATAAAACAGCCGAAAAATATCTGTCGCAGAATAAAGAGTATTTTTGTAATATGTTCATAATGAAAAAAGAATATTTTAACGAATACTGTGATATTCTTTTTTCAGTTCTGGAAGAATTTGATGAAAAGAAAACGTTGCATGGAGATTTTCAAAGCGACAGAACAGATGGTTTTCTTGCCGAACTTTTTACAGGAATTTACATTTTTTATTGCTATAATAATAATTTAAAAATTAAGGAGCTGCCTCGCTTAGATGTAGGTGTGAGTGCAAAAAAAAGAATCCTGAATGTACTTTTACCACCTGAAAGCAAACGTAGATTTTTATTAAAAAAAGCTCTTAATACAGGAGGAAAACAAAATGTATGATTATCTGATAGTCGGAGCAGGTTTTTTCGGAGCTGTTTTTGCCCGAGAGATGACTGATGCGGGAAAAAAATGCTTGGTAATAGATAAACGTGCTCATATCGGAGGTAATTGTTACACTGAATGTGTTGAAGGTATAAATGTTCATAAGTACGGAGCACATATTTTCCACACTTCTGATAAAGAGGTATGGGAGTATGTAAACAGATATGCTGAATTTAACAATTATATAAATTCACCTGTCGCTGTATATGGTGACGAGCTTTATAACCTTCCTTTCAATATGAATACATTCAGTAAGATGTGGGGAATAAAAACACCGGATGAAGCTAAAAACAAAATACAGGAACAGATTTCAAATCTGAATATCAGCGAGCCAAAAAACCTTGAAGAGCAAGCACTTATGCTTGTTGGCACAGATGTTTACGAAAAACTTGTTAAAGGTTATACCGAAAAGCAATGGGGAAGAAAATGCTGCGATTTACCATCATTTATAATCAAACGGCTTCCTTTGCGTTTTACTTACAACAACAACTATTTTAACGACCGTTACCAGGGCATTCCAATCGGCGGATATACACAGATATTTGAACGTCTGCTTGACGGAATTGAAGTAAGACTTGAAACAGAGTACAAGGATGTTAAAGACAGCATTTCGGCACAGAAAACAGTTTACTGCGGATGCATTGACGAATTTTTCGATTATTCTTGCGGTGAACTTTCTTATCGCTCGGTACGTTTTGAAAACGAAATTATTAATACGGAAAACTATCAGGGTAATGCTGTCGTAAATTATACTGCAGCAGATGTACCTTATACAAGAATAATTGAGCATAAGCATTTTGAGTTCGGTACACAGAAAAAAACAGTAATCAGTAAAGAATACTCTGCCGAATGGAGCAGAGGAGTTGAGCCGTATTATCCTGTAAATGACGAAAAAAATGCTGATATATACGAAAAATACCGTAAACTTTCCGAGGATTATCCCGGAATTATATTTGGCGGCCGCCTTGGTCAGTATAAATACTATGATATGGATAAGGTAATAAGAGCGGCTCTTGATACTGCAAAATCAGAACTTGATAAATAGAAAAAAACAGCTTGAATATTTCAAGCTGTTTTTTATATCAACCTTTCTGCTCCTCGTGTGATTTGTCGGTTATTTCAGGGTCGGGTTTTATTTCTGTCTCGGTTGTTTCCGGCTTTTGTATGCTGTATCCTGATGAGTCTTGTTCATATGAAGTATAATCCTCTGCGGCGCCGTATGTTTCTGCTGCAATAACTAAATTGACATATGCCTCATACAATTCTTCGTACTGCAATGAATAGATTGCAGCTATTTCTGCGTTTGTGAGCAAATACCTTGTTTTTTCAAGTAATATAACTTTTTGCTCGGGCACAGATAAGGCATATATCTCCTCAAGGGTCAGATTTGTTCGTATTTTCTCCATTGCCGAGTTTACATAATAATTGTTGCTGTATGTCGTTCGGAAGTCGGAATATACATCTGTTACTGTCTGAATCTGAGTTCCGTCAGGTTTTATTTCATAGTTTTTTTCATAAATTAGCTCGGAAACACTGACAAGTTCAAACCCGTCTGACTTTAATTTTTTTATAATTTCGGGTAAAGCTTTTGTTGTGTTTTCCAGGTCGTTATGAAAAAGAAGAATATCGCCGCTTTCAATGTTTTCAGTTGTGCGGCTTATAATTGTTTTAACATCAGGTTTTTGCCAATCTATGCTGTCAACCGACCACTGAATTACTTTGTACCCCATTCCTTCAATAGTGGTCATAAAATTATCATCATACTCTCCGTAAGGCGCTCGATAAAGGGAAGGGATAGAGCCTGTAATATCCTTTATTTTGTTGGCGCATTCTCTGGTGTCCTTGATTAGCTCATTTATGTTCATTCCGGCCACATGCGGATGTTTGTCAGAGTGATTTGCAATTTCGTGGCCATCCTCAAAAAAGCATTTGACATCGTAAGAATAGCTGTCGCAGAAATCACCTGTAACAAAGAAAGTTGCCTTGACCTCCTCATTTTTTAGTATTTTCAATAGATCTTCCGTATTACTGTTTCCCCATGCGCAGTCAAATGTTATTGCTATTTTTTTATCTTCACGTCCTACCGAATAAATTGGTATTTTTTTGCCTGTGGCAGAGCATGTTATGGCATTTAAGACAATTGTTGCAATTATAATAGTGATAATCACAATGCTGAGTAAAACAATTGAAATTTTCATTATTCTTCTTTTTGTCATGGTATATAAAAGCATAAAGACCTCCTTGGTGTTTTTTTATAATATATTGGACTTGTTGTCGGTATATTACAAATAAACACAAAGTTGTTTTTATTTTTAAATTTACATTGTTTTGTT
>JAZNLN010000033.1:0-2187 GCA_045579125.1 Ruminiclostridium sp. | reverse complement strand
GTCTTCCTAAGACCGCTTGGCCTCCGACTTGATTACAATACCGAAAGACACTGCCACGACTGCATAAACCGCAGGGAAAACTCGCTCGCCGCTGTAAAAAAATGCACAAGGCTGACGTATCTGCTGTGCGGCGGCGGAATTCTCGCAATAGCGGCGTACATTATGGTCGGATTTCTGCTGATTGGCTATTCGCACAGGATAATTGAAACAGAGATATTCCTAAAAGGCAGTTCAGATTTGCTCCTTGACATGGATTTCGTGCTGTTTTACGGCTCGATAGGCGGGCTTGCCGCAATAGCGGCGCTGGCTTTTTTCGCCGACATGTCGCATTCCCGCAGCTTTTGCATAGGCCTTATTTTCGGCTTTCCGATTATGGCGGTATTTGCCGTAGTCTGCCTGGTCACAGGGCAGAAATTTATGATTATATATATAGTTATGCTTATTTATTCCGTCATAATGACGGCTGTTCAGTTTCGGGTGCTCCGTGCGCTTGACGAGCTGCACGCTCTTAAATCCGAGCCCGGCTATCCGCACTTCAACCCTGCGCTGTTCACGGTAAAAGCAAGCGTGAGCGCAGACGAATGGAGCACAATGACTGACGACGAGCGGCTGATGGCGGAAAGGGACGGACACTACCGCCAGTGGTAGGGCAGCCTGCGGGAAACAACCGCACCGCAAAAATGCAATTTAGGCGTTTTGTAACAGCTAAATTTAAAATGTTTATGTAAAATTTTGCCAAGCTCCAAAATGGCTTGGCAAAAAGCATTTTTGCTTACTTCGTCAAAAGCCGCCTGACGTACCCTCGTACGCCTACGGCGGCTTTTTTCTCGTCTGACGGCCGTTTCCCGCAGGCTGACGGATTGCAAACAACCGCACCGCAAAAATGCGGTGCAAGCGGATACGGCTTAATGTTAGAGATATACCTTTATACATAATATAAGGCATATTTACCTAATTGCTTAAACAAATTTCGGCTATTTAGCTAAAAAAGATTAGTCATATTGCACATTGACTAATCCTTGCTAAAATGGTAAAATCACATTAACAGTTTAAAAGTGGCGCATTGTCGCTTTATAAACAGTTTCCTTACATAAGGATAAATTATTTAGGAGGATATTTCTTATGAAGTTAAGAAAAGTATTTGCAAGCGTTATGGCAACAGCAGTTGCAGTTGCTTCTCTTGCAACAGTAGCAAGCGCAGACGTATACGTTGACCCCAACGTACAGGACATCGTTAAGGTAAACAGCACATCTTGGCTCATCGTTCCTTTCCACAGCGATGAAAAGGGTGCTCTCCCCGAAGCTGAAGGCGGCGAAGGCAAGCCCCTCGTTGATTTCGGTATCGACTGCACACAGATCAAGAAGGTTAGATTCACAGTAAAGCCCAACGAAGATACAGAGGCTTTTGACAAGACTCTCGACACATTCGGCGGCAACATCGTTCTTTCCGCTAACAAGGGTAAGGGCAAGTCCGGTTCTATGTCCGATGAAGACTCCAACGCAGCAAACTGGCAGCAGTTTGAATGGTGGGGCATCTACAACGGCGAAGACACAGCCGGTTACGACGCTGAAAAGCCTGTAACATTCGAAGACAACGGCGACGGCACATACACAGCAGTAGCTGACTTCTCTGATTCTATCGGCGTTCCCGCTGGTTACGCTCTCGTTCAGCTCGCTATTTCTGAATGGGCTGCTTCTTCATGGGCTCCCCTCGAAGTAGTTTCCTGCGAAGCTCTCGACGCTAGCGACAACGTTCTTCTCGGTTTCGACGGCCTCGGCAACTGCACAACAGGCCAGACAAACAAGTACGCTGCAGGCGGCGCTGTTGAAGACACAACAACAGACGTTTCCGGTGATACAGCAGCCGGTGATACATCTGCTGACACAGGCGCTGCTGACAAGGGCAACGCTGACACAGGTATCGAAGGCGTAGCTGCAGTAGCAGGTCTCGCACTCGTAGCTGCTGGCGCAGTTATCGTTTCCAAGAAGAGAAAGTAATCTCTGATTAAAACGCATTTAAGCGGCGGTTTTTACCGCCGCTTTTTGTTGTAGCTTTAGCGAAAATAAACCACCGCTTGAAGCGGTGGAATAAAAAATCTTTAGATAAAAGAGTCCTCCTATGATATAATAGAAGCGGGTTTGGCGACCGCATCAGAAATCAAAGGAGGACAATGTCATGAATGACAA
>JAZNLN010000032.1:0-2801 GCA_045579125.1 Ruminiclostridium sp. | reverse complement strand
AACTCTTTCCATGGAAGAACTCTCTGCACACTTTCGGCAACAGGTCAGGATGTTTTTCATAACTATTTCTTCCCTTTTGTTGAAGGTTTTGTAAACGTTGAAACAAACAATATTGACGACCTGAAATCAAAAATAGACGATACAGTTTGTGCAATAATGTTTGAGTATGTTCAGGGCGAAGGTGGCGTTAACGCTCTTGACAAGGAGTTTGTTGATGAAATATTTGCAATAGCCGCCGAAAAGGATATTCTGACAATCGCCGACGAGGTACAGACAGGCGTCGGCAGGACGGGTAAATTCCTTGCAGGTGAGCATTTCGGCCATAAAGCTGACATAACAACACTCGCCAAGGGTATCGCAGGCGGCCTGCCAATGGGATTATGTCTTTCCGGAGAAAAATGCAAGGACGTACTTACGCCCGGCACGCATGGCTCTACATTCGGTGGAAACCCTGTTTCGTGTGCAGGCGCAATGGCGGTACTTGAAACTCTTTCGGAAAATAATTTCCTCTGCGATGTTGTAAAAAAGAGCGAATATATAAAAGAAAAGCTCCTTAAAATCAATGGCGTGACCGCAGTCAGCGGACTCGGCATGATGATAGGAATAACGCTTTCTGACAAAAAAGCGGGAGATATTGTGAAATCAGCACTTGAAAAAGGCCTGCTCCTCCTTACAGCAAAAGAAAAGGTACGTCTGCTCCCGCCGCTTACAATCAGCTATGAGGACATTGACAAGGGCTTAGAAATTCTGAAAACACTTATTGAAGAATAATACTATCGGACAGAAAGGAATAAATTATGAAACATTTACTTAAAATGCTTGACCTCAGCACAGAGGAAATCATCGAAATAATCAACCTCGCCGACCAGCTCAAATACGAGCTTAAGCACGGTATAGCACACAATCATCTCCAGGGCAAGACTCTCGGTATGATATTCCAGAAAGCATCCACAAGAACAAGAGTTTCTTTTGAAACCGGTATGTATCAGCTCGGCGGCTATCCTATGTTCCTTTCTGCAAGCGATATGCAGATTGGCAGAGGCGAGCCTATACAGGATACAGCAAGAGTTCTTTCACGCTACCTTGACGGTATCATGATAAGAACATTTGCACAGAAAGATGTTGACAACCTTGCTGAATACGGAAGCATCCCCATAATAAACGGTCTTACAGACTTTGCACACCCCTGTCAGGTTCTTGCTGACATTATGACAATCAGAGAGTACAAGAACAAGCTTGACGGACTTAACTTCTGCTATATCGGCGACGGCAACAACATGGCAAACTCGCTTACAGTAGGCTGTCTTAAGGTTGGCATGAACGTTACGCTCGCATGTCCCGAGGGCTACTACCCCGATAAGGAAATCATTGACTTTACAAAGACATATCCCAACTTCAAGATTGTGAACTCTCCTGTTGAGGCTGCAGCAAACGCAGACGTAATCTACACCGATGTATGGGCATCCATGGGTCAGGAAGGCGAAGCTGAAATCAGAAAGAAAGCATTTGAAGGCTATCAGATAAACGATGAGGTAATTGCTGCGGCAAAATCCGACGTAATGGTACAGCACTGCCTCCCCGCTCACAGAGAAGAAGAGATTACCGCAAAGGTATTTGAAGCTCACGCAAACGAAATCTTTGACGAAGCCGAAAACAGACTGCATGCACAGAAGGCTGTTATGGTTAAGTTAATGGCAAATGACTAATGCAAGAAAAAACTCTCAGCGCTATCATCTGCTTGATGCGCTGAGAGGACTTTGTTTAATAAGCATGATAATTTATCATGCCTGCTATGACCTGGTTTACATATTCGGTGTCGATATGCCGTTTTACTACGGAGAATTAGGAAGCATATGGCAGAAAAGCATATGCTGTACGTTTATTCTGCTTTCGGGAATAAGCTGGAACCTCGGCAGAAAACACCTCGTCCGAGGGCTTATAGTTTTTGCATGCGGAATAATAATTACGCTCGGAACTGTCATTTTTTACCCCAACGAGCTTATTATTTTCGGCATACTTTCATTCATGGGCACGGCAATGCTGCTGATGATTCCGCTTGATTATTTCATGAAAAAATGGAATCCTGTTCTGTTTATGCTGATAAACCTTATCCTGTATATTCTCACAATGCATATCGGAAGCGGATATGTCGGCGTAGGAGATTTCATCCTGTTCCGAATTCCCGATTTCTTCTACTGCACGGATTTTACAGTCCCGCTCGGTTTTCATACAGATTCATTCTATTCAAGCGATTATTTCCCGCTCCTGCCTAACTTTTTCCTGTATCTGTGCGGATATTTTGCATGGAAATCAGTCAGCAAATACGACTCGGTAAGGAATTATCTTTCGTTCCGAATCCCGCTGATAAGCGTAATAGGCAGACATACACTGATAATCTACATGGTGCATCAGCCGATAATTTACGGTTTATTCCTTTTACTGAACAAAATCGGACTTTTATAATCCATACACAAAACAAGACCGCCTGCACGGCGGTCTTAATTTTTACTGTTTATTTACAAGTTCATCAGGAAGATACTTAACAAGGAGTTCCTCCATCTTTGTATACTCAATCGGTTTCGGCAGATAATCCGCAAAACCGTTTTCTATATACATCTCCCTTGACCCGCTGAGAGCGTTAGCCGTAAGCGCAATTACAGCCGCATCCTTACTGAGATTACCGCTCATTGTCTGCAAGCGTTTAAGGGTCTGAATACCGTCAAGTTCAGGCATCATATGGTCCATGAGAATTATATGATACTTTTTCTGCTTGACAATTTCAAGACACTGTTCTCCGCTTT
>JAZNLN010000031.1:0-2176 GCA_045579125.1 Ruminiclostridium sp. | reverse complement strand
CAGGCGGACGTGTAGACAGATTCAAGAAGAAGTTTAACCTCGATAAGTAAGCTTTTTTACTACGCAGACAAAGGACGGCGGATGTGCACTGCATCCGCCGTTTTCTTTTGCTTTTTTGCGTATATTTCCGCCCCGCACAGGCACAATAACAAATGCTTTTTGCCTTGACATAACGCCGATATTGTCGTATAATGAAAGGTGATAGTTTAAACCGAAAGGAACAATCTTAACAATGCTGGAACTTAAAAATGTATCCTTTGACGTTTGCGACAACGAGAATGTCAAGGAAATAATAAAGGACGTCAGCTTTACCGTAGGCAACGGAAAATTCGCCGTAATCACGGGACCGAACGGCGGCGGAAAATCAACGCTCGCAAAGCTGATAATGGGTATAGAAAAACCCACAAGCGGAAAAATCTTCTTCAACGGAGAGGATATAACCGACAAAAATATAACCGAAAGAGCAAAACTCGGCATAAGCTTCGCACTTCAGCAGCCGGTGCGTTTCAAGGGAATAAGAGTTATCGACCTGCTCCGTATTGCGGCGCAGAAGAACGTGTCCGTTCCCGAAGCGTGCGAGTACCTGTCGTCGGTAGGTCTGTGTGCGAGAGATTATATCGAACGTGAAATAAATTCAAGCCTTTCGGGCGGAGAGCTGAAAAGAATAGAAATAGCGACCGTCCTCGCAAGAAGCACTCCCCTTTCCGTGTTCGACGAGCCCGAAGCAGGTATAGACCTCTGGAGTTTCCAGAGCCTTATCACGGTTTTTGAGCATATGCAGGAAAAAACCAACGGCTCAATTCTGATTATTTCACATCAGGAGAGAATACTCAACATCGCCGACGAAATTATCCTTGTTGCAAACGGCAAGGTGACGCAGCACGGCAGTAAGGACGAAATCCTGCCCGAGCTGCTCAAAACTACCATACCTACAACATGCAGCAAGCTTATAGAGGGAGGTGCGAACAATGCTTGACGCAGTACAGCAGAGGCTCATCAGCGAAATCGCAGATTTACACACCGTTCCCGAGGGGGCATATAACATCCGCTCAAACGGCGCAACCGAATCAAGAAACACAACCGCAAACATCGACATAATAAACAAGCCCGACGGCACAGGCATAGACATCCGCATAAAACCCGGCACGAAAAACGAAAGCGTGCATATTCCTGTCATAATCAGCGAAAGCGGCATAGAGGAAACCGTATACAACGATTTCTATGTCGGTGACGACTGTGATGTAGTAATAATTGCGGGCTGCGGTATTCATAACTGCGGAAAACAGGATTCCCAGCACGACGGCATTCACCGTTTCTTCGTCGGAAAGAACGCACATCTCAAATACGTTGAAAAGCATTACGGCGGCGGCGACGGAAACGGCAAGCGCATAATGAACCCGACAACCGAGGTGTACCAGGAAGCGGGCAGCAGCGTCGAAATGGAAATGGTCCAGATAAAGGGCGTCGATTCCACGGCAAGAAAAACCATCGCAAAGCTTGACGCCGACGCAAAGCTCGTTATCCGTGAGCGCCTTATGACGCACGGCGAACAGCGTGCCGACAGCGACTACACCATTGAGCTCAACGGCGACAACAGCAGCGCCGACGTGGTTTCCCGCTCGGTAGCAAAGGAAAATTCGTTCCAGCGTTTCGACTCCAAAATCGTCGGAAACTGCGTCTGTACGGGACATACCGAATGCGACGCTATTATAATGGACAAGGCAAGAGTTCTCGCAGTTCCCGAGCTTGAGGCGAACAATGTTGACGCCGCACTCATTCACGAGGCGGCTATCGGCAAAATCGCAGGCGACCAGCTTATAAAGCTTATGACTCTCGGCCTCAACGAGCAGGAAGCGGAAGAACAGATAGTAAATGGATTTCTTAAATAAAAAAACGCAAGGGAAATAGCGGTGCTCATATAGAATTTTATATATTTATCGGTGGAAACCTTTCTGAAGAAAGGTTATCCCCCGTACCCCCTTCCAAAGACTTTCAAAATTGAAAACAGCCTGACAGGGTTTACCCCTGTCAGGCTGTTTTCAATCTAAAAGTTTTAGGAAAGGAGTTTGAGGAATAACCCTTTTTCAAAAGGGTTATTCCTCAATAAAATGCATAAAGTTTCTGTACGAGTCCCCGCAGTTTTTACATTATCTCGTATTCAAGCGATATATCGTAC
>JAZNLN010000030.1:0-47687 GCA_045579125.1 Ruminiclostridium sp. | reverse complement strand
CTGGGAGCATATATTTATCGGTGGAAACCTTTCTGAAGAAAGGTTATCCCCCGTACCCCCTTCCAAAGACTTTTAAAATTGATTTCAGTCTGACAGGGTTTACCTCTGTCAGACTGAAATCAATCTATAAAGTTTTAGGAAAGGAGTTTGAGGAATAACCCTTTTTCAAAAGGGTTTTCCTCAATAACATATATTTCCCGTGCGAGCTTTTGGTTTATGTTATTCCTTCTGCGGTGTTTTGGCTACGACTGCCTCGGTTACGGCGGTCATGACCTGTTCGTTTTTCTGGTTGAAAACGTCGATTGTAAATTCGACCGTACCGCTGTGTCTGCCTTTTTCGGTCAGCGCAGTAATGCGGGCGGTGCCTGTCAGCACATCTCCCGCAAACACAGGGAGCAGCCACTCAACCTTTGTTGATTTTCCCGCAATAAGTTCTTTTTCAAAAAAGCTCTTTTCAAGGTACTTGTTCCAGATCTCAAGAAAGGAAAACATGCCGGGAGCGATAAGTCCGCCGAAGCGTGTGGTTTTTGCGTACTCCTCGTCGGTGTGGAGCGGCACGTCGTCATAAGCCTTTGCAAAGGCTATCATAGGCTCTTTTTTAATTTCAGTGCCGTCAAGCTTTACCTCGTCGCCGATTTTCATCTCGTCAAAATACATCAGATGTACCTCCTTACTTCAACTTCCTCGCCGTTCCTTACGGCAACTCTCGGAACACGGTGTCCGACGGCGCATAAAAGCTCATAGCCAATCGTGCCGAGATTGTCTGCGAGAGTATCAACGGAGATTTCCGTATTATCGGCGGAATAGAGGATAACCTCGTCGCCGACCTTTATATCGTCAACATCCGTAACGTCGAGCATTGTCTGGTCCATGCAGACCCTGCCGCATATGGGGACGAGCCTGCCGTTTATTTCGACTCTGCCCGAGCCCGAAAAGCCTCGTGAATAGCCGTCGGCATACCCCACAGGGATAACCGCAACGGTCATGTCACGTTCCGCTTTGTACGCCCTGCCGTATCCGATGTACGTTCCCGCAGGAATGCTTTTAAGCTGACACACGGCGCTCTTGAACGTGAGCACAGGCTTTATGTTGAGCGGAAGATTGAGGGCTGTATTCGGCGTGCAGCCGTACATTATTATACCCGCACGGCAGAAGTCGCTTTCAAATTCTCTGTGGCAGACTATTCCGCCGCTGTTTTTGGAGTACACGGCGAAGTCGGGACTGCGGTATTTTCCTGCGATGTCGAGGAGCTTTTTCTGCTGTGCTCTTGTGTATTCGATGTCGTCTGGGTCGTCGCTGTCTGCGGCGGCGAAATGCGTGTATGCGCCCTCGCACGATAAGCCTTTCATCGCTGTTATCCTGTCGAGTTCCTCTGCGCTGTCTACGCCGACTCTTGTCATGCCTGTGTTTATCTTGACGTGCACACGGAACGAAACGCCGTTTTCGCACGCATAGCGTGACAGCTTTTCTGCGTATTCCGTACTGCCTGCGGTCTGGATAATGTTCCCCGAAACGAGGTCAGGGAAATATTCCTCGTCCGTGTATCCGAAAATCACGATTTCGGCGTCGGGCAGGATTTCACGCAGCTGGTTTGCCTCCCATATGCTGGAAACGGCGAAATGCGTCACGCCGAGGCGGGCCAGCTCATCGCAGATTATTTTCGTATCGTGACCATAGGCGTTCGCCTTTACGATAGCCATAATCGGCTTTCCGTCCGCAATTCTGCGGATTTCCGATATATTGCCGTCGAGTGCGTCGAGGTCGATTTCCGCCCACGTTCTTCGTAAAAACTTTATCATCGGATAGAGCCTTCCTTCTGTTCTTTCTTGCGTATATAAAATTATGCCGTGCGGCACTTGAATTATTTGAGAAAATGTGTTATTATAAAATGTAACGCCGTGCAGTAACCTGCCGTGCGGTGTTTTCTGAACTTATGTATAAACGGCTGCACGCCGGAAAGGAAATATAATGGCAGTAAAGAAAAAAAGCAACTGGTACATTTATATTATAGCGTTCGTCATAACATTCGTTATCCTCGGGCTTATTGTCAGAGCGATGTGGGGCTTTCTTTTCCCCGAGCGTGACGATTCCAGCGCAGCGATGGCGGGAACGTCGGACTTCCGTCCCGACGAAAGCGTAAGGCTGACGTGTCTTGCGATGCTCTCCGAAACGAAAGCAGGCGTGCCGCAGTATTATATGCTCCTCAACTACCGTCCGAGGGACGAGGTTGTCGTATGTGTGCCTTTGAAAGCGAATACTATTGTTTCCTCGGGCAAATACGAGGGCAGCATAAAGGAAATATACAACGCCGCAGGTCCCGCCGAGGTTGTCAAGGGAATTAACAAGACGCTCGGAGTTGACTGCGGAAAATATATGAAGTTCGACAAGACTTCGTTCGCAGAGTTCGTTGACCTCACGGGAGATGTATATATCAAGGTTCCCAACGAGCTGTCGTTCGGCGGCACGGTCATGTTTGAAGCGGGAGAACAGTATATGACGGGAATGGAGCTTTACAGCTACATGACATTCTCTGACTACGGAAAGGGCGAGGATTACCGCTCGGCAGTCCACGGCTCCGTTATAATGAATCTCATCAATCAGAATTTCCGCAACCGTACAGCAACCGAGCTCCAGACCTTTGCGACAAAGATACTCAACACTGCCGAAACCGATTTTATATTCGACGATTTCACGGCAAATCAGAGCTCATTCATTTACACCACCACGTCCTCGGTAAACCCCGCAGAATATTACATTCCTTATGGGGAGAACGACGAAAACGGATATTTCAGAATATCCGAAAGCTCCGCCGCAACAATCCGTGACAGGATTTCAATGCCTGCGGACGAATAAAAACAAAAATTAACGCACCGTTGCTCGGAAGGGCTGTCGGCGCAGCTTTACGCCGGCTGCCGATGTCCGCATACAGCGACGGTGCGTTTTATTATTTGTGCTTGGGATGTGATTTTACGAATTCGATTGCGCTTATTATTGCAATGTTTACGTCAACGGCATGCTGCTTTATCATAACCTGGTCAAGTCTTGAAAAAAGCTCTCCTTTTGAGGTTGAAACATATTTCGGGGGGAGATTGTTCAGAGCAATGCACTTGATATCCTCAATGCACTGTTCACAGGTGCAGAAATCAGCGTTTGCGGTAAAATCGGAAAGTCTTACATCGACTATATTTTCCATTGCGTTTACGAGCATAGGTCCACCATTCCTTTTCATAAAATTAGAACTGCTAACTATATTATACTCCTGTTTTTGCAATATGTCAATAAATCAGAAAAATAAAGTCGTCCGCACGGAACTCCGTACTTTACATCGGGCGTGTTTTGTGCTATAATGTCTTTGTATAACTATTACGAGAAAGGGAGTTTTTTATGAAAGCATTAAAGCTTATTGCGCCTACGAAGGATTATCTCTGGGGCGGAACGAGATTAAGGGATGAATACGGCAAAAAATCCGACTGCGACAAGGTTGCGGAGAGCTGGGAGCTGTCCTGCCACAAGGACGGACAGAGTGTAATCAGCGGCGGAGAATTTGACGGAAAGACTCTTTCGGAATATATTGAAATCAACGGCAGCAAGGTGCTCGGAACGAACTGCGGAAGATTTGACTTTTTCCCTATACTCATCAAATTTATCGACGCAAGGGACAATCTTTCCGTTCAGGTGCACCCCGACAACGAGTACGCACTCCGTACCGAGGGCGAATACGGAAAGACGGAAATGTGGTATATCATCGACTGCGCCGAGGGTGCGGAGCTTATATACGGCTTTAAAAAGGAGATAACCAAGGAAGAATTTGCCGCAAGAATAGCGGACAACACTCTGCTTGAGGTTACGAACAATGTTCCCGTGCACAAGGGCGATGTTTTCTTTATAAAGTCGGGAACGCTGCACGCTATCGGAAAGGGAATACTCATCGCCGAAATACAGCAGAATTCCAACACTACATACCGTGTATACGACTACGGCAGGGTAGGAGCTGACGGAAAACCGAGAGAGCTCCACGTCGAAAAGGCGGTCGAGGTTACGGACCTCACGGTCCCCGAAGGAACGGGCAAGCCGCAGGGAGAAACCGTAAGCAGAAACGGCTACACGGAAACCCTCCTTTCAAGCTGTGAATATTTCAACGTCAGAAAGCTGGTCGTTGAAAGCGCCGCAGAGCTTGAGGCGGACGAAAAATCATTCAATTCGGTACTCGTGCTTGACGGCAAGGCGGAAATAGACGGCATGAAGCTCGTGAAGGGCGACAGCTGCTTTATCCCCGCAGGAGCAGGAAAATATACCATCAGCGGCAAGGCTGAAATTATACTTACTGACATAGTTTAAAAGATATTGCAACCTTTTGGAAAGGCGGTTCATATGAAATATTATCTTGGAGTTGACGTAGGCGGAACAAATATTTCGTGCGGAGTTGTCGACGAGGACTACAACATCGTCGCAGTCTGCAAGAGAAAAACTGAAAGCGAGCGGGGATACGACGCAATAGCCGCAGATATTGCCGCACTTGTCAGAGAAACTGCGGAAAAGGCAGAAATCGGACTTGACAAGATAAAGAGCGTCGGAATCGGCTGTCCCGGAACGTGCAACACGGCGACGGGAAAGGTTGAATATTCGAATAACCTCCGCTGGAACAACGCAAATCTGCGGGACGATGTTGAAAAGGCGCTCGGAAAAAAGGTATACATTGAAAACGACGCAAATGCTGCCGCTTACGGTGAATTTATCGCAGGCAAGGCAAAAGGTGCGGAAAATGCGGTAATAATAACGATAGGCACAGGTATCGGCGCAGGCGTAATAATCGGCGGTAAGCTTTACAGCGGCTCGAATTTTGCGGGCGCAGAAATCGGACACACGGTAATTTCCGTTGACGGTTATGAATGCACCTGCGGAAGAAAGGGCTGTTTTGAGGCGTACTGCTCCGCAACGGGACTTATCCGTATGACGAGAGAGGCCGTGGAGGCCAACCCCAAGTCAAAGCTGCGTGAGCTTGTTGAAAACGACGGCAGAATAAGCGCAAGAACTGCGTTCAATGCCGCAAAGCTCAACGACGATACGGGCGCCGAGGTAGTGGAAAGATATATAAAGCATCTTGCCTGCGGAATAGCGAACGTAATCAACGTTTTCCAGCCCGATATACTTTGTATCGGAGGCGGAGTGTGCAACGAAGGCGACAATCTTCTCGTGCCGCTCAAAAAGCAGATAGCAGAGAATATCTACTCGAAAAACAGCGAGAAAAATACACAGATTGAGATATGCAGCCTCGGAAACGACGCAGGCATAATCGGAGCGGCAATGCTTTTCAGAATGTACGAAAGCGGCAACCCGATTATCAACGCAATAAAAGGTGCAAAATAATGGCAAAGGGAAACAAGGACGGAATTCCTGCGGGTGAGAATATCCATGCCGGACACAGGCAGAGGCTGAAAAAGCTTATGCTGGCGCAGGGGCTGGAAAATATGCCCGAGCATAATGTTCTGGAAATCCTTTTGTTCTATTCCGTTCCCAAGGTTGACACAAATCCCATAGCGCACAGGCTTATAGAGCGTTTCGGCTCTTTAAAGGACGTTCTTGAGGCGGATTATGAGGAGCTGGTGCAGGTGAACGGAGTCGGCGACAACACGGCGAGCATGATTAAGTTTGTTCAGATGCTGTCGAAGAAGTATGCCACGTCCGTGACGCTTGAGGTCGACGACGGAAGGCTCACGCAGACGGAAGCCGCTATGGATTTCTGCCGTGCCGTGTTTCTCGGCGAGCGCACCGAAAAGGCGTACGTCATCGCTCTTGACAGCGAGATGCGCTGTATGGGCAGGTGTCAGATGGGCTCGGGAACGCTGTCGGGCGTTGATATGAATATGAGGATTGTTGTTGATTATATCGTAAAAATGGGATGCAGCAGCTTTATTCTCACGCATAATCACCCGAGAGGCAGCTGTCTGCCGTCAAAAAGCGACCTTGCCGTAACTACAAAGCTTATGAGAACACTGAAGCCTATCGGGATAACTATGGCGGACCACATTATTGTCGGCGCCGACGGAGTTGTTTCCATGAGAAGCTCGGGCTACTGCGAGGGCTGGGAATAACAAGCGGCAAGCCGCATAAGGAGATACAAATGGACAAGTTCAGTCTTAAATCCGAATATAAGCCGACGGGCGACCAGCCTGCGGCGATAAAGAAGCTTACGGAGGGTGTGCTGCGGGGCGACAGGGAGCAGATTCTGCTCGGCGTTACGGGCTCGGGCAAAACGTTTACTATGGCGAATATTATCGCAAACGTAAACAAGCCGACGCTCGTGCTTGCGCATAACAAAACACTTGCGGCACAGCTTTGCACCGAGTTTCGTGAGTTTTTTCCGAACAATGCGGTTGAATATTTTGTATCCTATTACGACTATTATCAGCCCGAGGCGTACATCCCCTCTACCGACTCGTTCATTGAAAAGGACTGCGCCATAAACGACGAAATCGACCGTCTGCGGCACTCGGCTACCTGCTCGCTTGCCGAACGTCGTGACGTAATCATTGTTTCCTCGGTTTCCTGCATATACAGCCTTGGCAGCCCCGAGGATTACCGTGCCAATATCGTTTCTGTCCGCAAGGGAATGGAAATAAGCCGTGAGGAGCTTATGCGCAGGCTTGTTGAAATACAGTACGAACGCAACGATCTGAATTTTGTCCGCAATAAGTTCAGGGTAAAGGGCGACGTGGTTGAAATATTCCCCGCCTCAAATCCCAACGAAACGGCCTTGCGTGTTGAGTTTTTCGGAGACGAAATCGACAGGATTTCCGAATTTGAGGTTGTGACGGGAAAGGCGAGGGCGGAGCTCGCTCACGCTATGATTTTCCCTGCGTCGCACCATGTTATAAACAGGGCGAGGCTTGAAACCGCTCTCGGAGAAATAGAGCGGGAAATGCACGAAAGAGTGGCGTATTTTACCGACAATCACAAGCTTATAGAGGCGCAGAGAATTGCCGAAAGAGTAGGCTATGATATGGAAATGCTGCGGGAAATCGGAACGTGCAAGGGAGTTGAGAACTACTCCCGAGTGCTTGCGGGGCGTGAGCCCGGCAGCAGGCCGATGACCCTGCTCGACCATTTCCCCGACGATTTTCTTATTATGATAGACGAGAGCCATGTTACGCTCCCGCAGATAAGAGGAATGTTCGGCGGAGATTTTGCAAGAAAGAAAAACCTTATCGACTTCGGTTTCCGTCTGCCGTCGGCGTACGACAACAGACCGCTGAATTTCGACGAGTTCTATTCGAAAATAAACCAGGCAGTCTATGTTTCGGCTACTCCCGGGGAATTTGAGCGTGAGCACGCAGTACAGACGGCGGAGCAGCTTATACGCCCGACAGGTCTGCTTGACCCGCTTATTTCGGTGCGCCCTGTGGAGGGTCAGATTGAGGACCTTATAAGCGAAATAAACAAGCGCACGGAGAAAAACGAGCGTGTGCTGATAACTCTGCTTACGAAGAAAATGGCGGAGGACCTGACGAAATATCTCGACAACCTCGGTATCCGTGTGAAATACATGCATCACGACGTCGACACGATGGAACGAATGGAGATAATTCGTGATTTGCGCCTGGGCGAGTTTGACGTGCTGGTCGGAATAAACCTGCTTCGTGAGGGACTTGACCTGCCTGAGGTGTCGCTTGTCGCCATTCTCGACGCAGACAAAGAGGGCTTCCTCCGAAGCGAAACCTCGCTTATCCAGACAATAGGCAGAGCGGCACGAAACGCAGGCGGCGAGGTTATAATGTACGCCGACGAGGTGACACGTTCGATGGAGCTTGCGATAAACGAAACCAACCGCCGACGCAGTATACAGCAGAAATACAACGAGGAGCACGGAATAACCCCGAAAACAATCGTCAAGGAGGTCCGTGACGTAATCGAAATAACAAAGAAAACGGACGACGGAAAGCCGAAAAAGCAGATGTCACGAGAAGAACGGCAGAAGCTTATTGCGCAGTACACCTCGCTTATGCGTGAGGCGGCAAAAATTCTTGACTTTGAACAGGCGGCTTATTTCCGTGACAGAATAGAGGAACTGAAAAAATAAAGGAATGTGTATGAACGGAAAAAATATAGTAATCAAGGGCGCAAAGGAGCATAACCTGAAAAATGTCAGTCTTGAAATCCCCCGTGACAAGCTTATCGTCATGACGGGGCTTTCGGGCTCGGGCAAGTCGTCGCTGGCATTCGACACGATATACGCCGACGGTCAGCGCAGATATATGGAGAGCCTTTCGTCGTATGCGAGAATGTTTCTCGGGCAGATGGAAAAGCCCGACGTGGAAAGCATTGAGGGGCTTTCTCCCGCAATTTCGATTGACCAGAAAACAACATCGAAAAACCCACGCTCGACCGTAGGAACGGTTACGGAGATATACGATTATCTCCGCTTGCTGTACGCAAGAATAGGCGTGCCGCATTGTCCGACATGCGGCAAGGAAATCAAGCAGCAGACGGTCGACCAGATAGCGGACAGCGTTCTCGCTCTCGAAGCGGGCACGAAAATACAGGTGCTTTCTCCCGTAGCACGGGGCAAAAAGGGCGAATATGTCAAGGAGCTTGACGCAATACGCAAGCAGGGCTTTGTGCGTGTCCGCATTGACGGGATAATGTATGATTTGTCCGAAGAAATCAAGCTTGAAAAGAACAAAAAGCATAACATAGAAATAATCGTTGACAGACTTGTCGTAAAGGATGAAATACGTTCACGTTTAAGCGACAGCATTGAAGTTGCGGGCAGTATGTCCGACGGCCTGATTTATATTGACGTCATCGGTGGCGAGGAGCTGCATTTTTCGCAGAACTACGCCTGCTCCGAGCACGGAGTCAGCATAGACGAGCTGGAGCCGAGAATGTTCTCGTTCAACAATCCGTTCGGTGCGTGCTCGAAATGCTCGGGTCTCGGTATATTCATGAAGCTTGACCCCGAGCTGCTCGTGCCCGATAAGAGCCTGTCAATCCGAAAGGGCGCAATAAAGGCGTTCGGCTGGGGCTATGCTCCGGGAACGATTGCGGATATGTACTATACGGCGCTTGCGAAGCATTATAATTTCTCGCTCGACACACCTTTTGAGGAACTGAGCGAAACTGCCGTCAACGTACTGCTTTACGGCACAAACGGCGAGAAGATGGAAATGGAGCGGAGCTTTACCTCGGGCAGCGGAAAATATTACACCGATTTTGAGGGCATTGTCAACAACCTTGACCGACGTTACAGAGAATCGACAAGCGCACTTTCCAAGGAAGAAATACAGTCGCTTATGAGCGAGGAAAACTGCCCCGAGTGTCACGGAGAAAGATTAACGAAAGAGGCGCTCGGAGTTACCGTCGGCGGCATAAATATAAGCGAGTTCTGCAAGATGAGCATAGCGCAGGCGTGCGATTTTATTGATGATTTACAGCTTTCCGAAAGGGATATGCAGATAGGTGCGCAGATTTTAAAGGAAATCAAGTCAAGGCTCGGTTTCCTGCGGAGCGTGGGTCTTGAATATCTCACGCTGTCACGCTCGTCGGGTACGCTTTCGGGCGGCGAAAGCCAGCGCATCCGCCTTGCGACGCAGATAGGAAGCTCCCTTATGGGTGTGCTTTACATTCTTGACGAGCCGAGCATAGGTCTGCACCAGAAGGACAATGAAAAGCTGATAAAGACCATGGAGCGCCTGCGTGACCTCGGCAACACGCTTATTGTCGTTGAGCACGACGAGGACACGATGTATGCGGCGGACTATATCGTTGACATAGGCCCGGGTGCGGGCGTGCACGGTGGAGAAATCGTGTGTGCGGGAACGGTTGAGGATATAAAGAAATGCGAGCGTTCGGTAACGGGGCAGTATTTAAGCGGAAAGCGTGCGATTCCCGTGCCCGAAAACCGCAGACAGCCCGACGGCAGATGGCTCGAAATAATCGGCGCCGCAGAGAATAATCTGAAGAATATCGACGTAAAAATCCCCGTTGGCATTTTTACCTGCGTAACAGGCGTTTCGGGAAGCGGCAAAAGCTCGCTCGTAAACGAAATACTTTACAAGTACCTCGTGGCAAAGCTGAACAGGGCAAGAGCGAGATGCGGAAAAATGGAGAAATTCAAGGGAGCGGCACAGCTCGACAAGGTTATCGCAATCGACCAGTCGCCGATAGGCCGCACGCCCCGCTCCAACGTTGCGACATACACGGGCGTGTTTACGGATATAAGAGACCTTTTCACAAAGACGAACGAGGCGAAAATGCGTGGTTACACCAACGCACGCTTCTCTTTCAACGTTAAGGGCGGCCGCTGCGAGGCGTGCGAGGGCGACGGAATTATAAAGATTGAAATGCACTTCCTCCCCGATGTTTATGTCCCCTGTGAGGTGTGCAAGGGCAGAAGATACAACCACGAAACGCTGGAGGTAAGGTACAAGGGCAAGAATATCTACGATGTGCTTGAAATGACGGTTGAGGAGGGCTGCACCTTCTTCGCAAATCATCCGAAAATACTCCGTAAGCTTGAAACGCTCGCCGACGTAGGTCTGGGCTACATCAAAATCGGACAGTCGGCAACAACTCTTTCGGGCGGCGAGGCGCAGCGTGTAAAGCTTGCGACCGAGCTTTCCAAGCGCTCAACGGGAAAGACGATATACATTCTCGACGAGCCGACGACAGGTCTGCATACCGCCGACGTGCATAAGCTCGTAGAGGTGCTCCAGAAGCTCACCGACGGCGGAAATACCATGGTCGTTATTGAGCATAATCTTGATGTGATAAAATCTGCGGACTACATTATCGACCTCGGTCCCGACGGCGGCGACAAGGGCGGCACGGTGGTTGCGGCAGGCACCCCCGAGCAGGTTTCGGAGAACGAACGCTCGTACACGGGACAGTATCTCAGAAAATACCTCGGCAGATAGACTGCGGCGGATTTGAGCCGTGAGGCACAGCGGGGGGAGCAGTCAAATCGAAAACGTTTTTTTAAAAAAGGGTTGTCACAGACTGCAAAATATGGTATAATAATCTGAAAAGATAAATTTACTCGGAAGGACATGACTTATGGTACAGATAGCAGTGCTCGGCTACGGCGTAGTCGGCTCGGGAACGGTAGAGGTATTCTACAAGAACAGGGAATCCCTCGAAAAGAAAGTCGGAGACAGAATGGATATTAAATATATCTGCGACCTCCGTGATTTTTCGGGCAGCCCGTATGCGGAAAAGTTTGTTAAGGATTTTAATGTAATACTCGGCGACGATGATATAAAGGTGGTAGTTGAAGTAATCGGCGGTGCAACATTTGCGTATGATTATGTAAAGAAATCACTTCTCGCAGGCAAGAGCGTCGTTACTTCGAACAAGGAGCTTGTTGCGAAAAAGGGCGCAGAGCTTCTCGCAATAGCAAAGGAAAAGAACGTAAACTTCTTCTTTGAAGCGAGCGTAGGCGGCGGTATCCCGATTATCAGACCTCTTTACCAGTGTCTCACGGCGGACGAAATCGACGGCATTGCGGGTATACTCAACGGAACGACAAACTACATTCTTACAAAGATGATTACAGAGGGTACGAGCTTTGAGGACGCTCTCAAAAACGCACAGAAGCTCGGCTATGCGGAAAGCAATCCCGCCGCAGACGTAGAGGGTCACGATACATGCAGAAAAATCTGTATTCTCGCCTCTCTCGCATTCGGCAGACATGTGTACCCCGACAATATCCACACAGAAGGCATAACGAATATTACTCTTGAAGACGTCAAGTACTGCGAAAACTTCGGCGGCGCAATCAAGCTCATAGGCTGGACGGCGAAAAAGGGCGACAAGGTTGCGGTTATGGTATGTCCTGCGTTTATCAAGGAATCAAGTCAGCTTGCGGGCGTAAGCGACGTGTTCAACGCAATTCTTGTTCACGGCGACGCAACGGGCGACGTTGTATTCTACGGCAGAGGCGCAGGCAAGCTCCCCACGGCGAGCGCAGTTGTTTCCGACATCGTTATCGCCGCAAGAGCAAAGGGCACGACGAACATGATGACCTGGAAGGACAGCGAGCAGGATTTCGTCATGGACAGAGCGGAGCTCGAAAACAGGTTCTATGTGCGTGTTGAAGCGTCGGGAAAACAGGAAATCGAAAAGGTGTTCGGAAACGTTGAGTACCTCACGAGAAAAGGCGCTCCCGAAAACGAATTCGCATTCATTACTTCCTCAAAGCAGGAAAAACTCTTTGACAACGAAAAAGCGGAATTTGAGAAGAACGGCAGAATTATCGGCTGTATCCGTGTTCTCGATTATTGATAAGTACATAAAAATCTAAAATAAAGGACGGAAAAAGCTATGGGAAACACACCAAAGTACAAGCGTATACTTTTAAAGCTCAGCGGCGAAGCGCTTGCGGGCGAAAAAAAGACAGGTCTTGATATTCCTACGATTGAGAATATCTGCAAAAGCATAAAGAAGTGCGCTGATGCGGGAATCGAAATCGGTATTGTGGTAGGCGGCGGAAATTTCTGGAGAGGCCGTTCAAGCGAAAATATGGACAGGGTAAAGGCTGACCATATCGGTATGCTCGCAACGACGATGAACGCTCTTGCGGTCGGCGACGTGCTTGAAAGCATGGGCTGCGACGTGCGTGTCCAGACTGCCATTGCAATGACCTCTATTACCGAGCCGTACATCAGAGCAAAGGCTCTCCGTCATTTTGAAAAGGGAAGAATAGTTATTTTCGGCTGCGGAACGGGTAGTCCGTTCTTCTCGACCGACTCTGCGGCGGCGTTAAGAGCTGCGGAGCTTAATGCGGACATTCTGCTCAAGGCGACAATGGTTGACGGCGTATACGACAAGGACCCGCTGAAATTCGACGACGCAGTAAAGTACGAGCATCTGCGCCACAAGGATATTCTTGTAGGCGGACTTCGTGTGCTTGACGGAACTGCCGCAGCAATGTGCATTGACAACAACATCCCTCTTATTGTATTCGACCTGCATCGTCCCGATAATATATACGACGCTGCAATGGGCGAAAAGGTAGGAACCATAGTAAACAACGAACTTGCATAAAGAAAGGTAAGGTAAACACAATGAAAGAAGTACTCAATACAGCGAGCGAAAAAATGGAAAAGTGCATAAAGTCACTTGAAAGAGAATTTACAACAATCCGTGCAGGACGTGCAAACCCTGCCGTTCTTGACAAGATTCAGGTTGATTACTACGGCGTTCCGACACAGATAAACGCAATGGCTGCCGTATCTGTTTCCGAGGCTCGCATTCTTGTTATCACACCCTGGGACGCAACATCTCTCAAGGCTATTGAAAAGGCTATCCTCGCAAGCGACATCGGAATTACTCCGACAAACGACGGCAAGTCCCTCCGCATCGTGTTCCCTCAGCTCACAGAGGAGCGCAGAAAGGAACTCGTTAAGCAGATCAGCAAGAACGGCGAGGACGCAAAGGTAACAATCAGAAACGCACGCCGTGACGCTATCGACAAGCTCAAGACAATGAAGAAGAACTCCGAGCTTACCGAGGATGAAATGAAGGACGGCGAAAAGAAGGCGCAGGACCTCACAGACAAGGCATGTGCAAAAATTGACGCAGTATGCGCCGACAAGGAAAAGGAAATCATGACTATCTGATGGATAATCGGGATAATATTTTTCTGCCCCGCCATGTCGGAATAATAATGGACGGCAACGGCCGCTGGGCAAAGAAAAGAGGACTGCCGAGAAAGGCAGGACATATAGAGGGCGCAAAGGCATTTGAACGCTGCGTGAATTACTGCTCGGATATGGGCGTGGAGTGCGTGACGTTCTATGCGTTTTCGACCGAGAACTGGAAACGTCCAAAGGACGAGGTAGACGGCATAATGAAGCTGTTTGACAAGTATCTTGACAAGGTGCGCTCCATGGACGACAAGAATATAGTTCTGCGTTTTCTCGGAAATCTTGACCCGCTTTCGGACAGCATAAAAAGGAAGATAAACGACTGCACCGAGGCAACGAAAAACAATACGGGAACGGTTGTGTGCCTTGCGCTGAACTACGGCGGACGTGACGATATTGTAAACGCCGTGAGGCGGTATATCGCAGACGGCGGTTTTTCTCCCGAAAAGGCGGCGGCGCTGACCGAGGAGGAATTTTCTTCCTATCTGTATACGGAAAATCTGCCCGATGTTGACCTCATAATCCGTCCGAGCGGTGAACAGCGCCTGTCGAACTTTCTTATATGGCAGGCGGCATATGCCGAGTACGTTTTTATGGATGTTCTCTGGCCCGATTTTGAAAAAAAGCACCTCACGGAGGCTTTTGAAATATTTGCAAGGAGAAACCGTCGTTTCGGCGGCGTGTGAATAAAATGGCAAAAAGATTGATTACGGCGGCAGTCGCCATCCCGATAGGTATTCTGATAATATGGCTGCAGAACGCTCTGCTTTATACGGTTATCATTTCGGCGCTTTCGGTTATGGCAACCTACGAAATACTGTGCACGACGAAATATGTGCAGAACAAGGCGATAACTGTTTTAAGCCTTGCGTTTGTTTTCTGCGTGCCGTTCATGTTTACCATTCCCGAAATCAAGGATAAGGTAATTCTCATATGCTTTTTGTTTGTGACGACGCTTTTCGTCATCATGCTCCGAATGCACAATACCGTGCGGTTTGAGCAGGTTGCGCTGGTAAGCAGCGTTTCTATCGCTGTGCCTCTCGCACTTTCTACCGTACCGTTCCTGTTCATCAAATTCCCGCAGCACGGCACTTTCTACATCGTATACATGCTCATAAGCGCATGGATTGCCGACGCAGGGGCATACTTTGCGGGAACATTCTGCGGAAAGCACAAGATGGCTCCTTCGATAAGCCCCAAGAAAACATGGGAGGGTTTTGTCGGCGGTATCGTTACCGCAGGCGTGGCGGCCGTTCTTCTCGGTATAGGATACGGCATTGTTGACAGCTGGGGTACGGGAATTTCAACGATTTCGATAAACATTCCGTATCTCGTTATCGTATCGGTTATCTGCGCTGTGCTCGGCGTTGTCGGCGACCTTTCGGCGTCGATACTCAAGCGCCAGTGCGCCGTAAAGGACTTCGGAAATCTTCTTCCGGGACACGGCGGCGTGCTTGACCGTTTCGACAGCGTTCTGTTTGTCGGTCCGTTCGTATATCTCCTTTTCCAGATGTACGAGCCGATTTCAAGTATTCTTTAATGGAGGTTGATGCCGGGATATTCTCTCGGCATTATTGTTTTATGAAAAGTCTGGTCGTTCTCGGCTCAACGGGCTCAATCGGCGTGCAGACGCTTGACGTTGCCCGTGCGCACGATATGAAAATCCTCGGAATAAGCGGAAACTCCAATGTTGAGCTGCTTGAAAGGCAGGCCCGTGAGTTCGGCGTAAAATATGTCTGCATTGCCGACGAGGCACGGGCAGGGGATATAAAGACACGTCTTGCAGACACGGACGTTACTGTTCTTTCGGGTACAGAGGGTCTTTGCGAGCTTGCGGCGGTCAGCTGTGACGCAGTTGTAAACGCCGTTGTCGGCATGGTCGGCCTCACGCCGACGCTTGCAGCGCTCCGTGCAGGAAACGACGTGGCTCTCGCAAACAAGGAAACCCTCGTTGTCGGCGGTCATATCGTAAACGAGGAGGCAAAAAAGCACGGCAGAAAAATTATTCCCATCGACAGCGAGCATTCGGCGATATTTCAGTGCTTGATGGGGAATAATGGGAATAGAATAAACAAGATACTGCTGACCGCCTCGGGCGGACCTTTTTTCGGGTATACAAGGGAAATGCTGCGCAGCGTAACAAAGGCGCAGGCGTTAAAGCACCCGAACTGGAGCATGGGGCAGAAAATAACAACCGACAGCGCAACACTCATGAACAAGGGTCTTGAGCTGATTGAGGCGGTGCGGCTTTTCGGCGTGCAGCCGTCGCAGATTGAGGTTGTAGTGCACAGACAGAGTATAATCCACTCTGCTGTTGAATTTGAGGACGGAGCAGTTATGGCTCAGCTCGGCGTGCCCGATATGCGGATACCCATTCAGCTTGCGCTGACGTATCCGAAACGTCTGCCGTCGCCGTCAAAGCGCCTGTCGCTGTTTGAAACGGGAACGATGACGTTTGAAAGAGCGGACGAGGATACGTTTGTCTGCCTCGCCCTCGCAAGGGACGCTATCGGTTACGACGGAAATGCGCCGTGCATTCTTAATGCGGCGAACGAGGCAGCAGTCGGCCTGTTTTTGCAGGATAAAATCAGTTTTTATCAGATAAGCGAGCTTGTGGAGCTTGCGTACAGAAAAATAGAAAGAACAAAGGAAATCAGCCTAGACATAATCGGGCAGACCGAAAGAGAAACCCGCAGCTTTGTCGAGGGCAGCATATGACGGAGGTAGTATGTCAATATTTATCGCAATAATAGCGTTTGCAGTTATTATTATCGTGCACGAATGCGGGCATTTTCTGACAGCAAAGGCGTTTAAAATGACTGTGCATGAATTCTGCATAGGTCTTGGTCCGTGCATTTTTCGAAAAAAGGGAAAGAAAACGGATTTCTGCCTGCGGCTTCTGCCTGTGGGCGGCGCAGTTCAGCTTGACGAGGATATTGAAACCGACGACCCCAATTCGTTCCGCAACAAGCCTGTGTGGCAGAGAATGATAGTAATAGTTGCGGGTGCTGTGATGAATCTTATTCTCGGATTTATCGTCTGCCTTGCGGCGACGCTTGCGACGGACAATATCGCTTCCACGCAGATTTCGGGCTTCCGATATAATCAGACCTCAGCGCAGTATCTTCAGGTCGGCGACTATATTGACAGCATAAACGGAATGAAAATATGGACGACCATGGATATTTCGTATTCGCTCCAGAACTCCGTCGCCGCCTCCGACGAAAACCAGACGGCGCTGTACTATGATTTCGTTGTTATTCGCAACGGCGAGCGGGTTGTCCTTAACGACGTTCCGTTCGAAATCAACCGCAGCGAGGATATGACGGCGGGAATAAAGGTGGACTTTACTGTTCAGCCGCTTGAAAAGAACTTTGTGAACGTCATTTCCGACGCAGGCAAGACGTTTATGACTGAAGCACGACTGATATGGATTACGCTTTTCGACCTGATACGGGGCAGCTACGGCATAAACGACCTTTCGGGCCCTATCGGCGTTATCAGCTCCATTGACCAGGTGGCAACGCTCGGACTTGCCAGCACGCTGACGATGATTGCGTTTATAACGATAAACATAGGCATATTCAACCTCTTGCCCATACCCGCTCTTGACGGAGCAAGATTTGTATTCCTGCTTATCGAGGCGATACGGAGAAAGCCCATGAAGGCGGAGCACGAGGGAATGGTGCATTTTATCGGTCTTGCGGCGCTTATGCTGCTGATGCTGATAGTGACGTTCAACGATATACTAAAACTGTTCGGTTAGTGTGAATACGGAATGCGCCGTGGTACGGCGAAAGGAAATGACAGAATATGAAAAAGCTTGTTAAGGTCGGCCGCTGCACGCTCGGCGACGGACACATATATATACAGTCAATGCTGAATGTTCCCGCAGAGGATGTTGACGGAAACGTCCGTCAGGCAAAGGAGCTTGAGGCGGCGGGCTGTGAAATAATACGGGTTTCGGTGCCGTCGCTCGGAGATGTGCGGCTGATTGAGGCGCTGAAAAACGCTGTGGAAATCCCTGTTGTGGCAGATATTCATTTTGACTACCGCATTGCTGTCGAATGTGCTGCGGCGGGAGTTGATAAAATAAGAATAAATCCGGGAAACATCGGCGGCGACGACAAGGTGAAGGCGGTTGTTGACGCCTGCCGCAGCCGCAGTATTCCCATAAGAATAGGCGTAAATTCAGGCTCGCTTGAAAAAAAACTGCTTGAAAAATACGGCGCACCTGTCCCCGAGGCGCTCGTGGAGAGTGCAATGGGGCACGTTGAAATTCTGCGTCGGTTTGATTTTGACGACATAGTTATTTCCATAAAATCTTCCGACGTAAAGCGCACAATCAGCGCTTACAGACAGCTTTCGGAGAAATGTCCGTACCCGCTGCACCTCGGAGTGACAGAAACGGGAACGGAGAGAATGGGCGTTATAAAATCCGCAATCGGAATAGGCTCGCTCCTGTGCGACGGAATAGGCGATACGATACGGGTTTCGCTGACTGCCGACCCGATAAGGGAGATATACGCCGCAAAGGATATTCTGAAAGCAGTGGGCATGGGAGAGGGCGTGCGGATTGTGGCGTGTCCCACCTGCGGAAGAACGAAAATAGACCTTATCTCACTTGCGGGCAGGGTAGAAGAGGCAACAAGAGGGATAAAGAAAAATATCAAAATTGCGGTTATGGGATGCGTTGTGAACGGACCCGGAGAAGCGGCCGACGCCGACGTCGGAATTGCGGGCGGAAACGGCGAGGGCCTTATTTTCCGCAAGGGCGAAATACTCCGCAAGGTCAGCGAGGAAAGACTGCTTGACGAACTGATGAAGGAAATTGAAATACTGAATAAGGATTGATAATATGAGCACAAAACTGAAGGAATTATTCCCGGCGCTTGAATTTTCAAAGAAAACCGCAGAGGGAAATGTTCTGTCGATTGTCCATAAGGAAAAGGACGGCGAAATGATGTTCCAGCTTGAATCGGACGAGCTTATAACCGCCGACGAGCTTATTTCCGCACGAATGGCGGTAAGGGAGTATCTTTCTCTGAACCGTGTGCAGATTCTGCCGAAATATCCGTCGGAGCTTTTCTGCAAGGAATACATTTTTGAGATAATAAGTCTTATGAAATCGTCATTCGGCTCGGTGAACGGTTTTCTTGACGACGCCGAAATATTCGACGACGGCAGTAATTTTGAAATCGAGCTTAAAAAGGGCGGACGTGACATCCTTGTAAACGACAAGGTTGATAAGGAAATAGAAAAGTATGTGAAATGGTTTTTTGACAGAACTGTCACAGTTTCGTTCAGCGGCGTAACAGAGGTCAATATCGCCGAATACGAGCAGCAGCTGAGCGACGAAATAGCACAGCTTCCGCCTGTTGTTCTCACGAACAAGACACCGCCGCCTGCTCCTCCCGAAAGAGGCGGATTTTTCAGAGGCGGCGAGGGCGGCGGTGCGCCTAAAAAAACGTACAGCAGAGGCCCCGAAGTACATAAAAATCCCGCAACGGTAAAGCTTATGTTTGCGCACGAAAGTTTCCGTGACGAGGCGGAGCTTGTTATGGGCAAGGCGATAAACGACCCGCCGATTAGGATTGCCGAAATGCCTGCGGAGGGCGAAAACCTAACGATATGGGGCACAATTTTCCGCACGGAAAAAAAGCAGATAAAAAACGGCGAATTTACGATTATCTATTGCTACATCACCGATAACACATCCTCGCAGAAAATCAAGCTGTTTACCCGCACGGAAAAAGAGGGCGACTACGATTTTATAAAAGAGGGCAAGAGCTACCTTATGAACGGCAGCGCAAAGTTCGACACGTTTGAAAAGGCGTCGCTTTTCGAGCCACGTGCGATAATGGTTGTAAAAACGCTCGCAAAGGCTGACACGGCGGAGGAAAAGCGTGTAGAGCTGCATATGCATACGAACATGTCGGATATGGACGCTATCACGCCCTGCTCCGAGCTTGTAAATCAGGCGTTCAAATGGGGTCACAGAGCGGTTGCGATAACCGACCACGGCAATGTGCAGGCGTTCCCCGAGGCGATGAAT
Organism: Ruminiclostridium sp.; assembly: GCA_045579125.1. GTDB lineage: Bacteria > Bacillota > Clostridia > Oscillospirales > Ruminococcaceae > Ruminiclostridium_E. The sequence continues at coordinate 27,989 of JAZNLN010000030.1, read as the reverse complement.
ACATGGGCGAAAATAACCAAGAACAACCCCGACGCCGATTTCAAGGTAATCTACGGAATGGAGGCGTATTTCGTAAACGACGGAGCTTTGCTGGTTGAGGGCTGCACCTCGTATTCGCTTGGCGACGACGTTATCGTGTTCGATATTGAAACGACGGGCCTTTCTCCCGACTCGGAGAGAATAACCGAAATCGGCGCCGTCAAGCTCCGTGGACTTGAAATCGTCGAGGAGTTCCAGACTTTTGTAAACCCCGAAAAGCACATACCCGAAAATATAACCGAACTGACAGGAATCGACGACAGCATGGTTGAAAATGCGCCGTCGGAGAACGAGGCTCTGCGCAAATTTATGGAGTTCTGCGGAAATGCGCCGCTGGTTGCTCACAATGCGCCGTTTGATACGTCGTTTATCCGTGCCGCATGCCGCAGACAGGGCATGAATTACGGCTTTGCCTCGGTAGATACGCTCACGCTTTGCCGTGCCGCTGTGCCCAACAAGAAATCCTACACGCTTGACAATATGGCAAAGCACTACGGACTCGGCGACTTCAATCATCACAGAGCCATCGACGACGCAAAAATGCTGACGGAGATATTCCTGCGTCTTGTTGCCGACTGCCGCAAGGGCAGAACTGTCGAAAAATTCGGCGATTTCAACACTGCGCTCGGAAATATCGACGTGCGCAATATGCCGATGTATCATCAGATTATTCTCGTCAGAAACAACACGGGTCTTAAAAATCTTTACAAGCTGATTTCTGCGTCCAACCTGCGGTATTTCCATAAAAAACCCCGTATTCCCATGTCGGAGCTGCGTCTGCACCGTGACGGTCTTATCATAGGCAGTGCGTGCGAGGCGGGCGAGCTTTACAGGGCGATGCTCAAGGGTGCGTCGCAGGAAAAGCTGGAGGAAATTGCATCCTTCTACGACTACCTTGAAATACAGCCTATCGGAAACAATATGTTTATGGTGCGTAACGGAGAGGTCGACAGCGAGTTCAAGCTCCAGGTGTTCAACAAGAAGATAGTTGAGCTCGGCGAAAAGCTTAATAAGCCTGTTGTTGCGACCTGCGACGTTCATTTCATGCGGCCCGAGGACGGAATATTCCGTCAGATTTTACAGGCGGGTCAGGGCTATAAGGATTTCGAAAATCAGGCTCCGCTCTACTTCCGTACTACGGAGGAAATGCTTGCGGAGTTTGATTATCTCGGCAAGGAAAAGGCGTACGAGGTTGTAATCAAAAATCCGAACATGATTGCGGACATGGTTGAAAAAATACGACCTATTCCGCTAGGAACATTTACTCCGTTCCTTGAGGGCGCCGAGCAGGAGCTCCAGGACCTGTCGTGGGCAAAGGCGCATTCGCTTTACGGCGACGACCTGCCCGAGGTTGTGTCGGCAAGACTTAAAAAGGAGCTTGACGCTATTATAAAATACGGTTTCTCGGTGCTTTACATGATTGCCCAGAAGCTTGTTGCGTTCTCGGAGAAAAACGGCTATCTCGTAGGCTCACGAGGCTCGGTTGGCTCGTCGCTGGTAGCGACGATGTCGGGTATATCCGAGGTAAATCCTTTGCCGCCGCATTACCGCTGCAGCAAGTGCCGCTGGAACGAGTTTATAACCGACGGCTCGGTTGGCTCGGGCTACGACCTGCCGCCGAAGAACTGTCCCGAATGCGGAACGCCGCTTGACTGCGACGGACATGATATTCCTTTTGAAACGTTCCTCGGTTTCAAGGGCGATAAGGCGCCCGATATCGACCTTAACTTCTCGGGAGAGGTACAGGGTCTTGTTCACAGGTACACCGAAGAATTATTCGGTAAGGACCACGTTTTCAAGGCGGGCACAATTTCCGCCGTTCAGGAAAAAACTGCGTTCGGTTTCGTGAAGAAATATCTTGAGGCTACGGGAAAAACTGCTAATGCGGCGGAAATGACAAGGCTCTCGCTCGGCTGCACAGGCGTAAAGAGAACTACCTCGCAGCACCCGGGCGGTATGGTCGTTGTTCCGAACAACTATCAGGTGTACGACTTCTCACCCGTTCAGCACCCCGCCGACAAGACCGAGAGCGACATGATAACAACGCACTTCGACTTCCACGCTCTCCACGACACAATATTAAAGCTTGACGAGCTCGGACACGATGTGCCGACGCTTTATAAACACCTTGAACGTATGACGGGAATTAAAATTTCCGACGTTCCGACGACCGACCCCAAGATTTACAAGCTCTTTACATCAACGGAGCCTATCGGGCTTACCTACGAGGATATAGGAGTATACAGCGGAACATTCGGTATCCCCGAATTCGGCACGAGCTTTTCAATGCAGATGCTCAAGGACGCACAGCCCAAGAACTTCTCCGACCTGCTCCAGATTTCGGGTCTTTCACACGGTACGGACGTATGGCTCGGAAACGCACAGGACCTCATCAAGGACGGCATATGCACAATTTCGGAGGTTATAGGAACCCGTGATAATATCATGGTTTATCTGATGCACAAGGGCGTGGAGCCCGGGCTTGCGTTCAAGATAATGGAGATAACCCGTAAGGGTAACGCCAAAAAGCTGTTCGACGATACTATCTATCAGGCATTCAAGGATAATAACGTCCCCGACTGGTATGTCGAGAGCTGCAAAAAAATCAAGTACATGTTCCCGAAAGCGCACGCTGCGGCATATGTAACGGCGGCGGTAAAGCTGTGCTGGTTCAAGATTTATCATCCGTCGGAGTTTTATGCGGCTGTGCTTACCAAGCACACGGAAAACATCGAGGTTCAGACCGTTATCGCAGGCAAGGAGGCCGTAAAGGCACGCATGCAGGCTATCCAGGCCAACCCCGACGCTACGCCCAAGGATAAGGCGGTCTACGAAGCCGACCAGCTTGTTTTCGAAATGCTTTGCAGAGGAATAAATTTCCTGCCTGTTTCCTGCGAAAAATCTGCCGCAATTTCGTACGGCATCGAGGACGGAAATCTCCGCCTGCCGTTCCTTGCGATTGAAGGCTGCGGGGAAAATGCGGCGGTAAAGCTTGAGGAAACGATAAAGAAGGGCGAATATATCAGCGTTGACGACATCCAGACCGAGTCGGGCATAAGCGGAACGGTTATGGATAAAATGAAGGAAATGGGCGTTTTTGCGGGCATTCCTCAATCGGCGCAGATGTCTTTCTTTGACTGATAAATCCATGCACCGCAAAATGCAATTTTCGGATTTTGCAAGCTGAATTTCAACAGATTTATAAAAAAATTGCCAAGCCATGTGATAAATGGCTTGGCAAATATTTTTTGCAAACTGATGTCCGGCTTTTATAATATTCCGATTTTCCTCAGAAACTCGGCGGATTTTTCCTGTTTTTCGACGGACGAAATTTCAATAAGCACGGTTTCGGGATTGAGCTTTTCCCTGAACAGGCGGGCAAATTCCTCCCAGTCGATACTGCCCTCGCCGATTGTCTGATGCAGGTCGTTGACAAGGTCGTTGTCGTTTATATGCATGTGCTTTGTATACGGCGCAAGCTTTTCGACCCACTCCGCAAGAGGCACTTTTGACACGGCAGCGTGAGCGTAGTCGAAGCACACTCCGAAGTTCACAACATCCGACAGTCTTTCGGCAAGCACTGCCAGCATATCGGGGGAGCTGTCGAACATGTTTTCAATGTAGATGTTTATATCGGGATTTTCGGCGCACGCCGTCCTCCAGTAGCGCTCGTTCATGTCCAGCCATCTGTCAACGTAGGATGCGGCGGTCAGGAACGGATTATGGTTAGTGTGGAAAATCACGGCCTGTGCATTCATAAGCCGTGCGGCGGAAATACTCTGCTTTATACGCATGTCGGATATACGGCGGATTTCAGGGTCCTCGCTGAAGATGATTACGTCGAAGAAATCGCCGTGGAGAGTGCATATTTCGGGCAGGCGCACGGATTGATAACGTCGTACGATTTTGTCAAAATGTTCTTTGTCGTCGAGTGCGTTCGGGTGAAAAAAATCGTCATACTCAAATCCGAAATTATATTTTTCTGCAAGCGCAAGGCTTTTTTCAAGCTCGTCCGCAATAGGTATAATTAAAAAATTGCTCATCTGAATACGTCCTTTCACCCTCTCATTATATCACATCGGCAAGCGTTTGTCACGGTTATTTTGAAAAAATATGGAAATTCACAAAATGCGGCGGGAAAATTTGTTGTATTTACAAACTGCCGCAGGTGTGGTATAATGTTTTTTATCATCCCGAAAGGAGAAAACTATGCCTTTTTGCGAACAGTCATTACAGTTTCTTTTTGAAAATTACATAAAGGACGACAAGAATTGGTACGCCGAGCACAAGGACGATTACCGCAGATTTATCGCCGAACCGTTTGCGGAGCTTATAACCGCTATGGAGCCCGTTTTTTCGAAGATTGACGAGAAAATAATCGTTAATCCGAAAAAGGTATCACGCCTTTACCGTGACGCACGTTATTCCAAGGGCGGGACGATTTTCCGTGACCATGTCTGGTGCTCGTTCAAGCGGAAAGCGGGTGCATTCGAGAGTATACCCGAGTTTTATTTTGAAATATCGCCGAGGGGATTTTCCTACGGCTGCGGCTTTTACTGCCCCGACAGGAGCATTATGGACGCAATGCGGGAGATGATTATTTCCGACGACAAGGTGTTCAAAAAAGCATTCCGTGCGTATTCGGAGCAGGACGTTTTCAGCTTTTACGGAGAAATGTATAAGCGCAACAGATACCCCGAACAGAGTGCGGAAAAGTGCTTCTGGCTCAACCGTAAGACGATGGGAGTATGCTGTGACAGCGGGGATTACGACCTGCTTTATTCCGGCGCACTTATCGGAAAGGTTGCCGAGGATTATATGAAAATTGCACCGCTGTATGATTTCTTTATGGCGGGCAGAGAAAGAGCCTGCGCAGTGTAAGGTATTATGTGTACTTATCGTGGGACGACTTTCTGACGAAAGGTTATTCCTCGGGCCGCTTTACAAAAAATTTTTATTACAGCCTGACATGGTTTACCCCTGTCAGGCTGTAATCAATTTATAAAGTTTCAGGAAAGATGTTTTCTTAATAGCACGCATAAATATCTCTGCATGGGCGCAATGCTTATTTTTTCATTACAAACCGCCACGGTATCTTGCTCCAATACTCTCCCGCATAATCCACGCCGACCCTCGGCTTCTGCTCAAAGCCGCACGAAAAGCCGTCGTCCTCCAGCCACACCCTGTTCGAAAGCATGAGGTTTTCTCTGTTGTGCGAGCGGTCTATTTTAAGCCGCTTTGTGAGCTTTGCGGGGCCCTCGTAACCCTCGCAGCAGCGTATAAGCACCGCCTCGGGAACGCCCTCCTCGCCGCACACAACGTTGAACATATTGTGCATTCCGTAAACGAGGTAAACGTACGCAAGCCCGCCGTTTTCGAACATTACGGACGTGCGTTCGGTCTTGCCCTTGCTTGCGTGGCACGCAAGGTCGTCCGTCCCCATGTAGCACTCCGTTTCGGTTATTCGGAGCTTTACCGTTTCGCCGTCTGTGTCTGCACACAGGAGCTTGCCGAGAAGATACGGCGCAAGCTTATCGGCGTGCAGCCGAAATATTTTTTCTGATGTAATTTTTTTACTCATATTTCATTATTTCCTTTAGAAAAATCCGAGCGTTTCCGCAAATAATATATATACGCCTGCACGGCGAAAAAAGAATGCGGAAAAGGGAGGAATTACTGTGACCGACAGAGAGAAGAAAACCGAGTTTAACAAAAACAGGAAAAAGAACGTTATGGACGTTCCGCTGTCGCTGATAGGAATGATGGGAGCGCCGACCGACCCGAACGGCTCGTATACGGGTGTACCGATAAATCCGTTCGAGGACCCTGTTCAGGACGCCGACGACTTATAAGCAAACGCCCGGCCGTGTTTTGTCTGCGGTCGGGCTTATGTGCGTAATCACGAAAAGCTACATAGAGTATTTCGTCCATTTTCCACGGAGGTAGTGCGTGATAAAGCATGCGCTCCTCGCAAACCAGTCGATAGGCATTGCAATCCATACGCCGAGTGCGCCGAGGCCGAAAACCGTGGCGAGAATGTATGCGCTCATTATGCGGAATACAGCCATGGAGGCAATAGAAACGACCATGGCAAAGCGTGCGTCGCCCGCCGCTCTGAATGCGGTCGGCATGTTGAACGAGAACGGCCATATGATAAGACAGCCGATAGTATGGCATATAGTCATATTTGTAGCAAGCGCCGCCGTTTCTGCGGAAAGGTTATACAGTGACAGAATCGGGTTAAGACACGCAAGAATCGTAAGGTTGAACACCCACAGCGAGATGTACGACATCGTTATAAGACGGCGTATGTAGAATCTCGCCTGGTCGTAATCGCCTGCACCGACGCACCGTGACACTATCGGGGTTACGGCGTGCCCTATGGCGGTACCGGGGACAACCTGGAACGAAATGATGACGTTTGTTACGGAGTAGGCGGTTATTGAAGAGGTGCCGAACGTAGAAACGAGGCTCACGAGCATTATTTTTCCAAGCTGGAACAGACCGTTTTCAACGCCGTTCGGTATACCTATACGCATAATGCGGGATATGTATTCCTTGCTGAAACGATGACGGAAGCTCTTGCGGAGATAAAGCTCGCAGTCGTTCTTTTGCCTTGTGAGAAGCAGGATAATCACAATCGCCGCAGTCATTCTTGAAATAAGCGTCGGGAAGGCGGCACCGTCCGCCTGCATGCCGAGGCCGTAAATGCACAGTGCATTTCCCGCAACATTTATCAGGTTCATGATAATCGACACCGTCATTGTTATTCGGGAATTTCCCATCGTGCGGAAAATCGCCGCACCTGCGTTGTATATGGCGATGAACGGAACGGAAAGATTAACGATGTTCATATAGGTTTCGGCGTGGCCGTGTACCTCGGGGGTGATTTTCCCGAAGACAACGCCGAAGATAAACGGTTTGAGCACATAAAGCAGAACGGTTATGCCCGCCGCAACTATGCCCATGAACCATACCAGCTCTTCTGCGGCTTCTCTTGCTTTTTTGCCGTCCTTTTTGCCGAGGAACTGTCCCGCAACGACGGCGCCGCCCGTAGCGAGTGCGGCGAAAATCTGAAGAATAAGGGTCATAACGCTGTCGACGAGCGACACGCCCGATACAGCGGACTCGCTCACGCTTGAAATCATAATCGTATCGGAAAGTCCGACGACGATTACGAGCAGCTGCTCTATCACAAGAGGCATTATGAGGGCAAACACCGCTTTGTTGCTGAATATTCTTTTTTCCTTAGGTATTGCGGACATAATGTTCACCCCTTGTAAATTACTGCTGAAATCGAAAAAGTAAGCGCTTACATTTTTATTATATCACATTCTTCCGCCAAGTTCAAGCATAAATAATATTTTGTCAATGTTTTATAAATATCCTCTCCGTCAATACTCAATATATCGCACATAAAAGGCTTGCAAAAAAGGCTGATATATAGTATAATAATAGGATAGTAACTTCGAGAAAGGACGTTTTTATGCTTGACCTGCTTTTTGAGCCGACCGTGCCCGGTATTACAAAGATAATGATTTTATTTTCGTATTTGGCGGTGCTGCTTTTGGTGTTTCCCGTTCACGAGTGCGCACATGCGTTTGCGGCAAAGCTCCTCGGCGACAAAACTGCTGACAATATGGGCAGACTTACGCTCAATCCCATAGCACACCTTGACCTGATAGGCACAATCGGTTTTCTTCTTTTCGGCTTCGGCTGGGCGAAGCCTGTTCCCGTCAACGCCGCAAGAATGGATAAGATAAAGAGCAAGAAAGCGGGTATGGCGATAACTGCGCTTGCGGGACCGCTTGCGAATATACTTATGGCGGCAGTTTTTATCATAGTGTATAAGCTCATGTTTTATAATTTTGCCGCAACGCATGCGGAAAATACGACATTTGTCTGCGTACTGCTTGTAATTGAGCAGATATGTCAGATAAGCATTTATCTTGCCGTTTTCAACCTTATTCCGATACCCCCGCTTGACGGCTCACGCCTTTTGCTTGCGTTCCTGCCCGCAAAGTGGTATTTCAAGGTCATGAGATATGAAAAATATATAATGCTGGCGATAATCCTCCTGCTTTACACAGGTCTGCTGTCGGGTCCTCTCGGCGAGGCGAGCAATGCGGTATACAGAGGGCTTGATTTCGCAACGGGCTGGATTGACGCAATTTTCCCGACGCCCGCATTATAAGAAACACAGGTAAAATATGGAAGAATTTAACGTAAAAGCCGAATATTTCGAGGGTCCGCTTGACCTTATGCTCGTGCTTATCCAAAAGCATAAGCTGAACATACGGGATATTGAAATTTCCGTACTGCTTGAACAGTTCCTGCTGTATCTTGATAAAATGCAGCAGGCTCATATCGAAGTAGCGGGCGAATTTGTCGAAATGGCGGCAAGGCTTATTTTTATAAAATCTGCGGCTCTTCTTCCGAAGCACGAAGCGGAGGAAATGAAAAAGGAGCTTGAGGGCGCACTTATCGAGTATGCGCTGTGCAAGGAGGTTTCCGAGCGTCTGCGCAGGCGCTTTATAGGCTGCGACGTGTTTGTGCGTGAGCCTGTGGATATACCTATCGACCACACCTACAAGAACAAGCACGACGTATACGAGGTGTACCGCTCGTACATATATCTCTGCGGCAGGGAAAAGCGTGTAAACAAGGAAACGGAGCTTTCTCTGAAACCCATGGTAGCCAAGAGCTATGTTAGCGTTTTTACAAAGATTATGTATGTACTCCGACGTATGAAAACGAGCGAAAGAATACAGCTCCGAAGCGTTTACAAGGGCCAGACCCGCTCGGAAAAGGTAGCGGTTTTTCTTGCGCTGCTTGAGCTTTCGAAGTACGGAAGAATAAGCTTTTCCGAGGACGGAGAGTATATAAGCCTCGCAGACACTCCGAGGCACGAAAGGATAAACAATGAAGCTTAACGAGGGAATTGCAATAATTGAGGCGATAATGTTTGCATGCGCCGACCCCATTTCGGTCGAAAAGCTGTCGCAGGCAAGCGGTATCGACGAGGAAACAACAGCAAAGCTTGTTGACCAGCTTGAAAGAAAATACAACGTTTCGGAAAGCGGACTCCGTATTATCCGTGTGAACGACGGTTATCAGATTACAACCCGTATCGAATACGCTCCGTACATAAAAGAGGCGCTTGAATACAAAAAGCAGCAGCCCTTGTCGCAGGCGGCAATGGAAACGCTTGCGATAGTGGCGTATAACCAGCCTGTGACAAAAGCGTTTGTCGAACAGGTCAGAGGTATCGACAGCGGCAGCGTTGTAAATACGCTGGTTGAGCGTGAGCTGCTTGAGGAGGCGGGACGTCTTGACCTGCCCGGCAGACCCGTGATATACCGTACGACGGAAACATTCCTCCGTTGTTTCGGGATAGCGTCGCTTGACGAGCTGCCGCCGCTCCCCAATCAGGAGGGTCAGCTTGATTTCGAGGAGCTTGAGGAGCTTGAGCGTGAGCGGGCGGAAAAGGAAAAGAGCGCAGAGCCCGTTCCGGACGAGGCTGACACGGATTACGGAATGAATTTCAACTCGGAGGAGGAAAATGCCGCCGAGGAAACCGAAAACGAGGATTAAAACGGCTATAACGCACGAAAGGAGATGAGAATATGACAGGCTGGATTATATTCGGCTGTATTGTTCTGTTTTTTGCGGTTCTTCTCATCTGCTCGGTGCGTGTGAACGTGGTGTTCGAAAAAAACAAGCTTGATTACAAAATCAAGTATATGTTTATAAAAATTCTGCCGACGTCGGAAAAGGCGCTGGCACGGAAAAAGAAAAAGGCGGAAAAAAAGGCCGCCAAGGAAGCAATAAAAGCGGAAAAACAGCGGCAAAAGGAAATGAAGAAAAACGGCGGTAAAGCCGAAGAAAAGCCGCAGCTGCCCGCAGAAACGGCGGACAAGCCCGCCGCAGACACGCCCGCTCCCGACGCTCCGAAGGAGGAAGGCGGCGAAAAAGCTGCGGAGGAAAAGCCGAAGAAGAAAATGAAAATCGACTTTGAGATGATAATGCAGATGGTCGATTCCGCCTCGCCGCCGATAAAGCGGCTGATAAAGCATATCAGGGTAAACAACGTCTACATAGATTGGGTCGTCGGAGGCAGCGATTCGGCGGCAGTTGCGCTGAAATACGGAGGCGTTAATGCGGCGGTGCAGTCGGTGCTGTGCTGGCTTGACTGTGCGGTAAGACTGCATAAAAAGGAAATAAACATCGAGGCGGATTTTTCAAAGGAAAGCTCCGATATTTTCATTTATTTTGATGTTAAGCTGCGCCTGAGCACGGCGCTCGCATGCGGTATATGGCTTTTGTGGCGCATGCTGAAAATGCTTATAAAAAGGAACACGAAGAAATCCGCCCACATGGGCGCACCTGCAAAGCCAAGAGCTAAACGCACTTGACAGTAAGGCATAAATGCTGTATTATAAAAATGTATGGGATTTTATCTCAAATTGAAAGGAATGGTCGAATTATGGCTGAACATTTAGAAGGACTTATGAGTACTTCCATGGAGAAAATCCGTGAACTCGTTGACGTAAACACTATTATCGGCAATCCGATTACATCGCCCGACGGAACGATTATTATTCCCGTTTCCAAGGTTACATTCGGCTTTGTCGCAGGCGGCAGTGACCTCCCCGCAAAGGTTACGAAAGAGGTTTTCGCAGGCGGCAGCGGCGCAGGTATCACAATAAAGCCGCAGGCGTTCATCGTAGTAAAGAAGGACGGCGACGTAAAGCTGCTTGAAATGGGCGGCAGCGGCAACGGAATGGTTGAGGGTCTTATCGGCGGCGTGCCCGACCTTATCGAAAAGGTAAAGGGTATTTTCGGCAAGGATAAGGAAGAAAGCTCCGAGGAATCCGACAGCGAAACAGTGGAAAATCTTGACGACGTAAAGCTTGACTGATTGATGTAATAAAACGTACAGCCCCCGCATAATTTATTGTCGGAGGGATTGTATGAGGAAAATAATTCTGCTGCTGTCGTTTCTGATATTTACGGCGGCACTGTGCTATAATCAGTCTGTAAGCGCATTTGCACCGCCCGACGATATATCCGCCGCAAGCGCAATAGTTATAAATGCGGACACGGGCGGCGTGCTGTACGCAAAAAACGAATACGAAATCCGTGCGATAGCCAGCACGACGAAAATTATGACTGCTTTGCTTGCAATAGAAAGCGGCGACCTTGACAGAAAATTCGTCGCAGACAGCGAGGCGATAAAGGTTGAGGGTACGTCCATGGGGCTCCGTGAGGGCGACATTGTGACGAGGCGTGCGCTGCTGTACGGACTTATTCTTCCGTCAGGAAATGACGCCGCAAACGCTCTCGCAGTCAGCGTTTCGGGCTCAATGTCCGCATTTGTCGCCGAAATGAACGCAAAAGCGGAGGCGCTCGGACTTGAGGACACCCATTTTTCCAACCCGTCGGGGCTTGACGAGGGGTATCAGACCTGCACCGCATATGACCTTGCAATGCTTACCCGTGAGGCGATGAAATATCCGCTTTTCAGGGAGATATGCGCCTGCGAGGAGGCGGAGACCGAGTTCGGAAACCCGCCCGAAATGCGCACGCTATATAATTCGAACAAGCTGCTTGCGGAGTATGACGGCTGTATCGGCGTAAAAACGGGCTTTACCGACAACGCAAGGAGATGTCTTGTTTCGGCGGCGGAAAAAGACGGCTGCACGCTTATTGCGGTGACGCTGAACGCTCCCGACGACTGGGATGACCACAAAAAGCTGCTTGATTATTGTTTTGAAATGACGGAGAGCTTTTCGGTTGAGTACAGCGGGAATATTCCTGTGGTAAACGGCGAAAGGGAGAGCGTGCCTCTCGTGTGTGCGGAAAAAATAACGCTCGGACTGACGCAGGACGAAAAAAACAACATCAAAAGCGAGGTCATTCTTCGAAATTTTTTATACGCAGGATTCGGGGTCGGCGAAAAAGCAGGCAGACTCCGCATTTCTCTTGACGGAGATATTCTTGCGGAAGCCGACATTATAACCTCGGAGGCGTGCGCCCCGAAAAGAGAAAGGCTCGGCTTTTTCGAGGGGATAATTCAGTTTTTCAGACAGCTGATTTAACGGCAGACAGGACAGGATATGGAAAAAGTAAGAATACAGAAAATAATCGCAGACAGCGGCTACTGCTCACGCCGCAAGGCTGAAATGTATATAGAAAACGGCGACGTAAAGGTAAACGGAAGACCCGTAAAGCTCGGCGACAAGGCGTTTCCCGACCGTGACCTCGTAACCGTGAACGGCGAAAAAATAAACACGGGCGAAAATACAATGCGCTATATAAAGCTGTATAAGCCACGGGGATATGTTACGACGGTTTCCGACGAACAGGGCAGAAAAACGGTAATGGACCTCCTTGACGACGTAAGCGAGCGTGTGTACCCGATAGGCAGGCTTGACCGCAATTCGGAGGGACTTCTGCTCCTCACGAACGACGGCACTTTCGCCAACAACATAATGCACCCTGCAAGACATATAGCCAAGACCTACCGTGTAACGGTCAATTCGAGCGTGAGCGACGAACAGCTTACCGAGATGGCGTCGGGCGTGCAGATTGAGGAGAACGTGAGAACGCTCCCGTGTACGATAAACGTGCTTACCGAAGAAGAGGGAAGAACGGTCCTTGAATTTATAATCAAGGAGGGCAAAAACCGTCAGATAAGAAAGATGTGCGAGGCGGTAAAGCTAACGGTAGTGCGCCTCCGCAGAACGTCGGTAGGCGGCGTAAAGCTCGGCATGATGCGCCCGGGAGAATACAAGGACCTTACCAAGGAGGAAATGAGAATTCTCTCCTCGGCGTTCGGAGGCTCGGGCTCGTCAAATAAATCAAGAGGCAGAAAAAGATGATTACGATAAAAAGAAACCCCGAAATAAACGACAAGCTTGTTTTTGAGATGAAAGAGGAGGAGCGCATTGTCGGCACCATTACCGCTATGCTTAATGACGACGGCGACCTGCTGATAACCGAGCTTGAAAGCGAGCAGGAGCTTTATTACGACGGACTGTGCCGTGCGGTGCTTGCGTATTCGGTCGCAAGAGGCGTGGACAGGGCGATTTTTGCGGTAGACGGCGAGCGCAGGCTAAAGCGTCTCAAGGGCTTTGGATTTATTACGGAGGAGAGCAGGGTGCTTGAAAGTATAAATGCTTTCTTTGAGCACGAAAACTGCGGCTGATAAAAAACAAAAGCTTTCACGGCATTGAATGTGCGTGAAAGCTTTATTTTTTGTATTTATCCGCTCCGTCAGTCGAAATAGAACAAATCCTCAAATTTCTTGTCCAGCGCAATGCACAGAATAAGCGCAAGCTTTGCTGTGGGGTTGAACTGTCCCGTTTCGATAGAGCTTATGGTGTTTCGGGAAACTCCGACCATCCTGGCGAGGTCAGCCTGCGAGATTTTCTGCTCCGCACGCACCTCTTTCAGTCGGTTTTTAAGTATTAAACTATCTTCCATCGGCGCCTCCCTTTATAAAATAGTGCTTGTTTTGAAAAGCGTAATGATTGCGGTTATAATTGCCGCAACGGATATAAGCGCCCATATAGAGCCGTAAATAAGCTGATTTCTGTTTTTCAGTTTTGTGCCTTTGTAAAGCGCTGCGCCTGCAATCGCTGTGGTCACAATACTCCATAAGCCGTAATTCTGCGTTCCGCAGATAAATATTTCCGCCAAAAAAAGAATTTCGCAGAGTATAAATGCCGCAACTGCGCCGAGCTCTCCACCCTTACGGCTCGCTTCAAGCTCTACCAAATCCTTGTCCTTGTTTTCCTGTCTGCTCTTTGCTAAAATTTCTTCCTTGTTCATTTTTGTATCTCCTGAAAAAGTTATTTTGAGTTCGAACTGTTGCCAAGTTTTCTTGACATCATCATTATATCACTGCCAAGTACACTTGTCAATCGTTTTGCAAAGTTTTCTTGTCAAAACTGCGTTTTACACAATGTAAGGAAAGAAAAATGCCAAGTTTTATGTGCAAATATAACATAGGAATACAGGCAAAAATCCTGCCACTGCTGTTTTTTTAATATTACCGCCGAAAACACTTTACAAAACCCTCAAAATATATTATAATAAATTGTTAAGGTGTGCCGTAAATGCGGCAAAAATGATGTTTCGGAATGAAATGACTTAATTAAAAGAGGTACTTATGTTAGAATATGATGAACTCCGATTGGAATTTGAAAATCTCCGTCCTCAGTTAAAGGAGCTCGCCTCCGCACTCGGACTCGACGACCTGCGCAAGGAGGTTGCCGAGCTTGAGGAACAGGCGTCACAGCCCGGCTTCTGGGACGACTCCGCAAATTCGCAGAAAATTCTGCAGAAAACAGGCTCGCTCAAATCGAAAATATCACAGTATGAAAAGCTCGAAAGCAATTTTGACGACGTGCTGACGATGATTGAACTTGCCAACGAGGAGGACGACGAATCGCTGCTCCCCGAAATAAAGGAGCTTGCCGAAAAGACAAAGACAGACCTTGAATCGATGAAGCTTGTAACTCTGCTTTCGGGCGAGTACGACGCAAAGAACGCTATTCTTACGTTCCATGCGGGCGCAGGCGGAACAGAGGCACAGGACTGGGTAGAAATGCTTTACAGAATGTATAACCGCTGGGCTGAACGCCATAATTTCAAGGTGTCCGTGCTGGATTATCTTGACGGCGAAGAGGCGGGAATCAAGAGTGCGTCCATTCTTATAGAGGGCGACAATGCTTACGGTTTCCTCAAGTCCGAGCACGGCGTACACCGCCTTGTGCGTGTATCTCCGTTCGACTCGTCGGGACGCCGCCATACAAGCTTTGCCAGCCTTGAAGTTATGCCTGAAATCGACGAAAATACAACCGTTGATATTCGCCCCGAGGACGTTGAAATGGAAGTGTACCGTTCAAGCGGCGCAGGCGGTCAGAAGGTAAACAAGACCAGCTCTGCCGTTCGTCTTATCCACAAACCGACAGGTATCGTGTGTGCGTGCCAGACGCAGAGAAGCCAGCTTCAGAACCGTGAATACGCAATGAGAATGCTTATGTCGAAGCTTATCGAAATAAAAGAGCGTGAGCATCTCGAAAAGATAAGCGACATCAAGGGCGAGCAGCTCCAGATTGCATGGGGCGCACAGATTCGCTCGTATGTATTTATGCCCTACACACTTGCCAAGGACCACAGAACGGGCTTTGAAATGGGTAATATCCAGGCGGTAATGGACGGCGATATTGACGGCTTTATCAATGAATTTTTAAAGAGCAAGGCGCTTGAAAGCAAGTAATCTATGAACAAAAATGAAATCATCACCCTCACGATTGGGGGAATAACCAACGAAGGCTGTGGTCTTGGAAAAGACGACGGCTTTGTTGTATTTGTACCATACACAGCGGTCGGCGACGTGTGCGAGGTCAGGATATTAAAGGTGCTGAAAAACTGCGCTTATGGCAGGATTGAGCGGATTATAACGCCCTCTCCCGACAGAATAACCCCCGACTGCACGTCGTACGGAAAGTGCGGCGGCTGTGCGTTCAGGCATATCAGCTATGAGGCGGAGCTGCGTGCAAAGGCGAGATTTGTTGAGGACGCATTCAAGCGAATAGGCGGGCTCAATCCCGAGTTCCTGCCGGTTATCGCAAACACAAGCGTTGACGGCTACCGCAATAAAGCGCAGTTTGTAACGGGACGTTCTGCGGACAGCTCGTACCTCTGCGGATTTTACGCCGAGCGCAGTCACAGGCTCATGGACGCATCGGATTGCAGACTGCATCCCGAGGCTTTCAAGAGCATTTGCACGTTTATTCTCGCATTCTGCAAGGAAAATAAAATCTCCACATATAACGAAGCCGAGCACAACGGCGTACTGCGGCATATTTTTATCCGCAGGGGCTATCACAGCGGCGAGGTCTGTGTGTGTCTGATTGCAAGGAGAAATGTACCCGAGTTTGCAAGGCTTGCAAAAAAGCTTGCGGCGGAGTTCCCGCATATAAAAAGCGTTGTTGTCAATATCAACAAGGAACGCACAAACGGCATCCTCGGAGAAAAGGAAATACTGCTGTACGGAGAGGCGCACATAACGGATAAAATGCGCGGAAAAACCGTCCGCATTTCCCCGAAATCATTTTATCAGGTCAATACCGAAATGGCGGAAATACTGTACGGCAAGGTGCGTGAGCTCGCCATGCCCGAAGGAAAAAACGTCGTTGATTTATACTGCGGCGCAGGCACGATAGGACTTTCCGTGCATGACTGTGCAAAGAGCGTAATCGGCGTTGAAATCGTCGAAAAGGCTATCGAAAACGCAAAGGAAAATGCGGCGCTCAACAGCGCAGAAAATATGCGGTTTATCTGTGCCGACGCAGGCGAGGCGACGGATATGCTTGCGGCAGAGGGAACAAAGGCCGATGTTGTCGTGCTCGACCCGGCAAGGCGTGGCTGTGACCGCAGAACGCTGCAAAATGTCGTTGGCTTTGACCCCGGGCGGATTGTTATGGTCAGCTGTAATCCGTCAACTGCGGCACGGGACTGCGCAGTGCTTGAGGAGCTCGGATACAGAACAGTCAGCGTGCAGGGCGTTGATTTATTCAGCCGAACGGTGCATGTTGAGTGCGTAATTCTGCTGACGAAAAAATAAAAAGCGCACATATTATTGAGATTTGTCGATAAAAACAGCCGGACAGTGTTTAATGCTGCCCGGCTGTTTCATATTTTGTTTGTGCATCGGGGGTCGGAATGCCTATAAGCGCATGAAACATCAATCCTCGCCAAATCCACGGCTTACAATATCCGCCCACGCCTCGCTGTCGATTTCTTCGTCTCTGAACAGCCTCTTTTTATCGCTTTCGGTAATAGTTCTTATCACCCTGCAAGGGTTGCCTGCGGCTACGCACCAGTCGGGGATGTCCCTTGTGACTACGCTGCCTGCGCCGATTGCGGTGTTGCTGCCGATTTTTACGCCCGGACAGACAACCGTATTCCCGCCTATCCAGACATTGTCGCCAATCATAATCGCCTTGCCGTATTCGTAGGCGGAAATGCGGGTCTGCGGATGAACGGGGTGTCCCGCTGTGTATATCGCCACGTTCGGCGCCAGCATGCAGTTATCCCCGATTTTTACCTTTGCCACGTCTATTATTGTGCAGTTGTAGTTTGCAAAAAAGTTCTTTCCGACTTCTATATGCGAGCCGTAGTCGCAGTAAAAAGGCGGGTTGATAAATGCGCCGTCGGATTTTCCGAGCAGCTCCTTTACGACCTCCGCAATTCCGTCGAAATCACTTCTGTCCATAAAGTTCAGCCTTTGCAGGATTTTCCTGCATTCCGCCATTTCGTTCATAACCGCCTTGTCTGTGATGTAGGCGATTTCCTTATCTCTGCGTTCGATATTGTTCATAGCTTCCTCCGTTATTTTTGTGCTGTGCGGACAAGTCTACCGCTCCATGCGCACGAGATATTCCGATGTGCCGTCTTCCGTTTTCCTGTCGGGTGTTACACGAAATCCGTGCCGCTCATAAAAACGAATTGCTCGGGTATTTTTTTCCAATGCCCAGAGAGTGTATGCCTTTTGCGTGCCGACCGCATATTCCAGAAGAACGGAGCCGATTGAATTGCCGTGGAGCACAGGCTCTACGAACAGTTTTTTTATTTCTCCGTTTTCCGCCTGAAGGACGCCCTTGACTGCGCCGTCGTCGTATACCCACATACTGCCGACTTCGCTTTTGTACTGCTCCGCAAGGGCAGTGACCTGCAGCTCGTTGAAATAAAAATCGTCGTTTTTGAATATAGGATAAAAATTCATACGGTAATTGAATATCACTATTTCCGCTATTCTCGGCAAATCATTTTCGGTTGCTTTTCTTATATGCTCCATTTCGCACCTCGTGTTTTTTATCAGTTCTCGTTCAGCTGATTTAATATTCTGATAGTATCGTATCTTTCTCCGCAAACGGTGCAAATCCAGTCGCAGTTGCTTTTCTTTGCTTTTTTGTGGAGAAAATCAAGCTTTCCGCCGCACAGCGGGCAGGGCTGCGGAGCCTCGTTCCAAAGACTTTTCAGAAAGCTCACGGCGTTTTCTCTGCTGTTCATTTTAAGCTTATCAAGTATTTCCTTTTCCATAATACCTCGCACAAGTCAATTTCATACAATCAGTATATCACATGAGCAGCATTTTTTCAATCGTCTGCACGAATAATCAGCGGGGAGTGGCAGTATGCCGTCATATGATAAGCTGCCGTGAGGCCATCGCTTTGGATTTTATGCGCAAAACAGGAGGTAAAGTCTGTGCTTCGAAAAATGTATATTGATATTTTTATGATTTTGTATTATAATGAAATATAGAAAAAATGTCACAATAAACCGTATTTCGGAGGACGGCATGAATATTTATCTCGAAATCTTCGGATACATCGGTACAGCGCTTATCATTATTTCAATGATGATGACGTCGGTCCTGAAACTCAGGATTTTCAATATGTGCGGCTCGCTTATAAGCCTTATCTATGCCGCCGTGTGCAATACATGGCCTGTCGCCGTGATGAATTTCTGCCTTATTTGTATCAATATGTTCCAGACGATACGTCAGGTGAGGCAAAAGGATAAATTCGGTCACGTTATCGTAGGCGCAGACGACAAAACGGCAGGATATTTCCTCGATTATTACGCAGCCGATATACAGAAGTATTTTCCCGATTATTCCCTGACGCCGTCTGACGGCTCCGAAATTCATGTGATATTCGTAAACGGCGAGATTGTCGGCGTAATCATCGGCGCAAGGACGTCCGATGTTTACAGGATTGAAATGGATTATGTCATTCCGAGGTACCGTGACATAAAGGTAGGACAGTTCCTTTTCCCACGTTTAAAGGACAGCGGTATCAACACGCTTACGTCGCCCAAAAGTACTGAGGCGCATGACAAATATCTCGCACGGCTCGGTTTTGCCGAAGAGGGCGGAATGCTGACGAGAAATATTTAGGCGGAAAATAAAACATTAAGGAGTGCAATATGATTTTATCGGATAAGACAATAACGAAAATGCTGGAGGAGAAATCGCTCGTTATCTCGCCGCTTGCCGAGGGACAGATACAGCCCGCAAGCGTTGACATTCGCCTCGGCGACACATTCAGCGTTGTTGAGGATTCGCCGAGCGGTATTATTACGCTCGAAAGCGAAATAGGCTACAAGACAATAAAAACCGACACATATGTCCTGCTGCCGGGGCAGTTTGTGCTCGCAACAACTATGGAATATTTTGAACTGCCCGACGACCTGACGGCATTTGTTGAGGGCAGAAGCTCGCTTGGCAGAATGGGTTTATTCATACAGAACGCAGGCTGGGTTGACCCCGGCTTCAAGGGTGAAATAACGCTGGAGCTGTATAACGCCAACCGATGTGCGATAGAGCTGAAAAGCGGCCGCAGAGTAGGTCAGCTTGTTTTTGCGAAGATGGACGACAAGGCGCTTAACCCCTACAACGGAAAATACCAGGGTCAGACAGGCGCAACAGGCTCTCGTGTTTACCTTGATAAGGACAGAAAATAATTGACGGAGACCGGTATGGACTATATAAAGGCAGGCGTAGGGAAACGTCTGGCGTGGCTTGATATTTTAAAATTCTTCGGCATTTTCTGGATAGTTCTTGGACATATTTCGACGTACACGCCGTTAAATAATGCAATGGATTCTGTGATGGTGCCTTTGTTTTTCTTTGCGGGCGGCATACTTTACAGACCGAGGCCGATATTGGAGGATATCAGGAAACGCTTGTCGGCAATTCTTGTTCCGTATCTTGTATTCGGACTGATTACGCTTTTATACTACAATATATTTGAACATAATTACAGGGATATTGACCTGTCGCTCGGCGATACGTTTTTCGGACTGTTCAGCGGCATTTTCAGTTATCTTGAATTTAATTCTCCGTTATGGTTTCTGCCCTGCTTTTTTGCTGTATGTATAATATACAACATTATTTACAGCAAGACAAATAAACTGACGGCGTATATTATCTCTGCGGTACTGTTTGTTATCTATGCGGTTTTATATCCGATACCGCATCTTCCGTATGCGGCAAACCGTGCGATTGAACTTATGATTTTCTTTGCGGCGGGTAATATTGCTTCGGAAAAAGGGATGACCGACGTTTTTTAAGGATGAATGCGCCCTTAAAAATATTGCTTGCGGCGGTATTATTCTCTGTAAGCGGATTGATGACTTATTTCGGGTATTATGGCGGCGCTCTTCTTCTGCCGTGCGGACTTGCGGGAATTGCGTCGCTTATGCTGGTGTCTATGCTGATTGAAAAGGCGTCGCTGTTGGCGAGGATAGGCAGAATGACTCTGCTTATCATGCTTATACACGGACCTTTGTACCGTGTGCTGATAAAGGTGTCGGCTATTCTTATGTCGTGCGGAACTGACGAAGTAAGAGGCAATATTCTGATGGCGGTTCTGCTGTCGCTGACAACAGTTGCCGTGTGTGCCGCAGTTTATCTGATTCTGGCGAAAATTGCGCCATGGAGTATAGGAATAAAAAAAGAAAAGCGAATGCTGTAATACGCCTTGCCCCGCTGTCGGTCAGCGGGGCTGTTTTGTTACCGTGCTGTAATTTTTACAGGAAAATAATTACAGTTATTTTACATATTATTACAAAGCAATTACAGTTTTAAAAATCATATTGACTATAAAAAATCAAGTGCTATAATAAGGCTATGGAGGGCGGCACGCCCTTTGCCGTGCAGGCAAATCAACGTCTGTGCGCAGAAATTGAGAGGAGAAATAATATGAAAAAAAGACTGTCACTATTGCTTGCATGCGCAATGCTTATCAGCTGCGGCTGTGTTTCCAAGAGTGAGAAAACGACTACGGCACCTGCCGAAAATGCGGATGTATCGGATACAGCCGTAACAACAGCGGCTCCCGAGGAGTCGGACATTGCCGATACCACTACCGTTACACAGGTTTCGACAGAGGGCGCTGAAGCCGAGTCCGCAGAAAAGGAGCTCACGCTCGAGGAACTCGGCATCGAAAATCTCAGCATAAAACAAGTTGAAATATACAAGAGCAAGGACCTGTGCGTGTTTTATTCCACGATTGAGCCGCAGCTTGCGGAAATTATTTCGGACAAGAGCGTCAGGGTCAAGGATGAATACGGCATACTGGTAAGGGAAACAACTACGGCGCTTTTTGTCGGAGGTGACAGCTCTGTTTCAGTTGACGACAAGGCTTTTGTCGATGCGGACGAATTTGAAACTCCGTTTGATATAGAGTGGGAAAAACCTGTTGTCAATTTCAGCAGAATTACGGAAACAGACAATCCGCTTGAAAGCGTTGAGCTTTCGTACAAGGTGAAGAACGAAATTCAGGTCAACGCATTCGTCAAAAAATCGGGCGACAAGGCGCAGGTTATAATAGACCCTGTGTATATGTATAATTTCCCGCTTTTTGCGGCTCCGAGCAAGGCTTATGAGTTCAACGTCAACGGCACGGAATTTACCGCAGACACGTTTGAGGTTGAATGCGGTTATGACGAGAGCAAAATATCCCTCGGCGACATGTACGGTTATGCTACGGTTTATCTTAACGATTTTGTATGCCGCTATGACACAAAGGACGGATACAGCAATACCGCAGTAATCTCCGACATGAAGTTTATTACTGCCGATACCGACAATGCGTTGAATACTGCAATTTTTGAAGATAATCCCGATAAAAATCCCGAAATGAACGAGGTGTATAATGCGGTTGTCGGCAGCTTTGAAACGATACTGACCAACGAAACCTACGGCATAAAGCTCCTGGATATGGATTTTGACGGCAAGCCCGAGGTGCTTGTGTCAAAAGCATCCCAAGACGACGTCGAATTTTATTCGGCTGTTGACGTAGATATTTACCGTGTTGACAACGGCGCTCTCAAATACATAGACACTATTTACAATTACAGCCGCATAACGGATATGATGGCAAATGCGCTCGGTCTTAAAACGCTTGAGGACGGCACAAAATGCTGGTTCGGAACGTCCCGTGTGAAACGTGACGATATGAATGCGGGCGAGTCGCAAACGGATTATCTGTATACTCTCAACGGCGACAAGCTTGAATATACGGAGGTATTTTCACAGGTTCCGAAGGAAGGTGCGGCGGAAAATTCCGATTATTTCGGAGAAAAGGAAGATTATTATTTCTTCGGCGAAAAGGTCGTTCCCGAAATAACTTACGATTACGAGCCTTTTTACGACCCGACATACGATTATGCGGCGGCAGGACAAGAGGCTCCGAAGCCCGATTATCCCTACTATTCCTGGAACGGAATAAACGCTACGTTCGGTATGTGGGAGCTTATGGGATTTATCCGTGCGGATTTCTGCAAGGATATTGAAAGGAAATACACTCTTTACAGCGACTGGCTTATATCGGGCAGCAATTATTATGAAATAGAAAGCGTGCCCCTTAACGCCCGCACGGCGGCGTACAAGGTCGCATACGACATAGATAAATATTATCTGGGCGAATATGACGCCGACAGTATGGAAAACGACGGCTACTGGTTCCTCGGCGGATACGCAAAGCCTGTTATTTACCTTTACCCCGAGGAGAAAACCGAGGTTTCGGTTGAGGTTGAGTTTGCGGGCGAGGGAGAGTTTACCTGCACATATCCCGAATACGGTGAAGGCTGGAACGTAACGGCAATGCCCGACGGCACGCTTTACGACAAGGACGGAAACGAGTACTACTGCCTGTATTGGGAGGGCGACGGAAGAGCTGATTTTGACATGAGCAAGGGCTTCTGCGTGAGCGGCGCCGACACAGCGGATTTTCTCCGTGAAAAGCTTATGTATATCGGTCTCAGCGCAAGAGAGGCGAACGAGTTTATAATTTATTGGCTCCCCGTTATGCAGGAAAATGAGTACAACATCATCACGTTCCACATCGACGACTATGTTGAAAGCGTGCCCATGACGGTAACTCCCGCACCTGATACGCTTATAAGAGTGTTTATGACGTTTGCGTCGGCGGACGAATACGTTGAAATCGACGCACAGGAGCTCCCGTCCTACGAAAGAAACGGCTTTACGGTTGTTGAATGGGGCGGCGGAGAGGCAGTATACTGCGCAGACTGAAATTAAAACAGCAAAAAGGGTATCGGATAAATTCTCCGATACCCTTATTCTTTACCTCGCATATAAATTATAACATGTATTACTTTTCAATAAATTTGACGGCAGTGCCATATGCAATAATCTCTGCGGCTCCCTGTATAACAGTAGAGGAAGTATAGCGTATATTCACAACAGCATCTGCGCCGAGTGCTTCGGCTTCTTCTACCATTCTCTTTGTAGCAAGTGCTCTTGCGTCGTTCATCATCTTATTGTACGCTTTCAGCTCTCCGCCTACTAAGGTTTTGAAAGCCTGCGAAATATCCTTTCCGACGTGCTTGGCCTGAATTGTGCTTCCTTTTACAAGTGATAGTGTTTCTAATTCTTTGCCGCTTATGTAATCAGTATTTACTAATATCATCTTCTTCGCCTTTCCTTATCTCGTTGATTCTTTCTATGCATGCTTTGATAATTAACACTGAAATTACCAAAGTAAATAATCCAAAAGCAACTTTCCAGCTATTCGGGAGCACTACAAAAAAGAGGTAAAAGAAATAAATGTAATAAAGTATCATTGCGACTGAAATCGCAATAGGTGCAATCATTTTCTTTATATGGCATTTCATTTTCTTTATATGGCATTTCATTTTTATTACCTCGCTTATAAATTCTAATTTAACATCAGATTTATTATAACATGGTGCTCGTTTAAAGTCAATGTAATAAGCGACGCAAAGCCACCTTTGACATTTAAAATCAAAAGTGGCTTTGTAACATTCTATATGACTATTGACTCTACTGCAAAGTAAAATTTATGAAGCTATTATTGATGAATGCGGTGTTTTTACTTTTCGGTAATCTCGCTGTGGAATTCCTGGAGTGACTTGATTGTGTCGGCTCCCTTGTTCTTTACAGCTTTGATACCCTCGATTGTTGCCTTTGCGGCAGCCATCGTAGTAACATAGAATACACGCTTCTTGATAGCTGTTTTTCTGATGTAGCTGTCGTCGGTTGCGCCCTTCTTGTCTGTCGGGGTGTTGATAACGATGTCTACCTCGTTGTTTGTCAGCTTGTCAAGTACGTCGGGTCTGCCCTGCTTGAGCTTGGCGACCGTCGAAACCTCAATGCCGCTTTCAGCTATCATCTTTGCCGTACCCTCGGTAGCAATAATTTTGAAACCGCAGTCAGCAAAGCCCTTTGCAATATCGATAAGCTCGTTCTTATCTCTGTCGCTTACGCTTATGAGAACTGTGCCCTCAAGAGCAATTCTTGTCTGTGTTGCTTCCTGTGCCTTGTAGTAAGCCTCGCCGAAGTTGGAGGACATGCCGAGAACCTCGCCTGTCGAACGCATTTCGGGTCCGAGCAGAGGGTCAACCTCGGGGAACATGTTGAACGGGAACACAGCTTCCTTTACGCCGTAGTGAGCGAATTTCTTTTCCTTGAGTGCGGGAACGGGCGAGGGCTGACCTGTCAGCTCGCTTGTGATAATCTGCGTTGCGCACTGTACCATCTGAATATTGCACACCTTGGAAACCAGCGGAACTGTTCTGGACGCTCTGGGGTTTGCCTCAAGAACGTAAACCTTGTTGTTTTCGATAGCGTACTGCATATTCATAAGACCACGAACGTTCATTTCCTTCGCAATCTTTGTTGTGTATTCCTTGATAATCTTTACATTTTCCTCGGAGATATTGAGCGAGGGGAGAATACATGCGGAGTCGCCCGAGTGGATACCTGCGAGCTCGATGTGTTCCATAACTGCGGGAACGAATACGTTTGTGCCGTCGCTTATTGCATCAGCCTCACACTCGGTTGCGTTATGCAGGAAACGGTCGATAAGAATAGGTCTGTCGGGAGTTACGCCTACCGCAGCCTTCATATAAACCTCAAGGCTTGCGGGAGTATGAACTACCTCCATGCCTCTGCCGCCGAGAACGTAGGACGGTCTTACCATTACGGGGTAGCCGATTCTCTCTGCGATTTCAAGCGCTTCTTCAACGTTTACAGCCATTCCCGATTCGGGCATGGGGATTTCAAGCTTCTGCATCATTTCACGGAACAGGTCTCTGTCTTCTGCAAAGTCGATAGTTTCGGGAGCTGTACCGAGAATGTTTACGCCTGCCTTTTTAAGGTCTGCCGCAAGGTTGAGCGGAGTCTGACCGCCGAACTGTGCGATTACGCCGACAGGCTTTTCCTTGTCGTGGATTGCGAGAACGTCCTCAAGCGTGAGCGGCTCAAAATAGAGCTTGTCGCTTGTGTCGTAGTCGGTAGAAACGGTTTCGGGGTTGCAGTTTACCATAATTGTTTCGAATCCGAGCTTGCGGAGAGCCGTAGCGGCATGTACGCAGCAGTAGTCAAATTCGATGCCCTGTCCGATTCTGTTGGGGCCGCTGCCGAGAATCATAATCTTGTTCTTGTTTGCGGTAGCGGGAGATTTATCTTCAATGTTGTAGCTGGAGTAATAGTAAGCTGCGTCCTGGGTGCTGCTTACATGGATAGCGTCCCATGCTTCTGTGATGCCGTAGCCGATACGTGCGTTGCGGACATCCTCTTCGGGGAGAGCGAGGAGCATAGAGAGATACTTGTCGGAGAAACCGTCCTTCTTGTAGCGGAGCATGTCTTCCTTGGAGGGGATTGTGCCCTTCTGCTTTTCGATTTCGATTTCCTCGTCAACAAGCTCCTTCATCTGGTTAAGGAAATAGGGCTTGATTTTTGTAAGATTGAACAGTTCTTCAACTGTTGCACCCTTGCGGAGCGCTTCGTACATAATGAACTGACGTTCGCTTGAGGGCATATGGAGCATATCGATAAGCTCTTCCTTGGTCTTGGAGTTGAAATCCTTTGCGTAACCGAGACCGTAGCGGCCTGTTTCAAGGCTGCGGATAGCCTTCTGGAAAGCCTCCTTGTAAGTCTTGCCTATGCTCATAACCTCGCCGACAGCTCTCATCTGTGTACCGAGCTTGTCCTCTGCGTTCTTGAACTTTTCGAATGCCCAGCGTGCAAACTTGATTACAATGTAATCGCCGTTGGGGTAATATTTATCAAGCGTGCCGTACTTGCCGCAGGGAATGTCCTTCAGCGTAAGGCCTGTTGCAAGCATTGCGGATATAAGCGCAATAGGGAAGCCTGTCGCCTTGGAAGCGAGCGCACTTGAACGTGATGTTCTGGGGTTGATTTCGATAACGATAATTCTGCCGTCGTCGGGGTTGCGGGCGAACTGCACGTTCGTACCGCCGATAACTTCGATGTCGTTTACGATTTTGTATGCCTGGCGCTGTAATTCCTTCTGTACGTCCTCCGAAATAGTCAGCATGGGAGCAGAACAGAAAGAGTCGCCTGTGTGAACGCCGAGCGGGTCGATGTTTTCGATAAAGCAAACGGTAATCATGTTGCCTTCTTTATCTCTTACAACCTCAACCTCAAGCTCTTCCCAGCCGAGTATGGATTCTTCTACGAGGACCTGTCCTACGAGGGACGCCTGAAGGCCTCTTGCGCATACTGTCTTTAATTCTTCTACGTTGTATACAAGGCCGCCGCCCATACCGCCCATTGTGTAAGCGGGACGGAGAACAACGGGATAGCCGAGCTTGTCTGCGATTGCGAGCGCTTCGTCAACTGTGTAGGCAACCTCGCTGCGTGCCATTTCAATTCCGAGCTCGTTCATGGCCTTCTTGAATTCTATTCTGTCTTCGCCACGTTCGATAGCGTCAACCTTAACGCCGATAACCTCAACGTTGTACTTGTCAAGTATACCTGCCTTGGCAAGCTCGGAGCAGAGGTTAAGACCCGACTGTCCGCCGAGGTTGGGGAGCAGCCAATCGGGGCGCTCCTTTGCGATTATTTCTTCAAGACGCTGTTCGTTGAGCGGCTCGATGTAGGTAACATCTGCAATTCCTGGGTCGGTCATGATTGTTGCGGGGTTGGAGTTTACGAGAACAATCTTATGGCCGAGCTGACGCAGAGCCTTGCAGGCCTGTGTGCCGGAGTAGTCGAATTCGCACGCCTGACCTATAATGATAGGGCCGGAGCCGATAATCAGAACTTTTTTGGATTCCTGTTTTTCCATGCTGCTTCTCCTTCCGTTACGAACGCCGTTTCATCACCGGCGGGTAACGCTTATATTTTCACTGACATTTTTATCTTATCTATTATAGCACATATGTCGAAAAAAATAAAGAGAAATATTACGATTTCTTCATAGAATTTTTGCTGTTTTTTTTGTAAAAAATGTAGCATTTATTATATAGTTTGATAACGTGGACAATATATAGGTATATCTGAAATCATTTCGGCAGCATTATATTATGTTTGCATTTGTGTATGCATAAGGCTGAGACTGATAGTATTTACATATCCATGCGATGTAAAACAGTTTTTGTCTTATTGACGCTGCACGCTTTTCGAACGAAACATCTGCCTTATATATTAAATAGTATGTAAGAGTAAAGGGAGCCCCTTTGGGCAAATCCGCCGCACGCTGAACATGTGCTGTTTTGCACTTTGTTTGTGCGTCGGGGTCAAAACTGCTTTATGGCGCCCACGCTAATGTGTTGTCGTTTATGTTGGCTTTTAGCGGTTTGAAATGCGGGTTTTGGTACAAACTGCCGAAAGCGATTAAAAGTGAAAAAACCGCTTGACAAAGGGAGAGATAGGTGATATAATAAGCAAGCACTCCCAAAGAGGGGTGGACGCACGAAGCCTTTGGACAAGCGGATTTGAAGAAGGTTTGAGAAAGAAAATCAAAAATTTTTCAAAAAAATTGAAAAAAGGTATTGACAAACGTCGAAAAGTGTGTTATGATATTAAAGCTGTCGCAAGACGGCGAGAGTTCCTTGAAAATTGAACAACGAATCAA
>JAZNLN010000029.1:0-6658 GCA_045579125.1 Ruminiclostridium sp. | reverse complement strand
CCTTTAGATCGTCTCCGATTTCGGTTTTGTTTCCGTTAACGTCAACCATACAAATCGTTCCGTCTGACGCACCGTAAACTATTCTGTCGTTTCCGAGAATAATCGGCGTCATAACTCCTGTGTAATTCAAACCATTTCCGTAATTTTGGGGACTTACATAATCGTCAAGCAGATTTTTGTCGGACAATAATGCGGCATAAAAAACGGAGGCGGCCTCTCTGCGGAAAGGCGCCCCCTGTAATTACATATAAATCTACGAAAACTGCCTTTTCAGCCGTTCGTATTCCTCGTTTACGAGCTGCATACTCTCGTTGTCGCCCGCCTCAAGGTCGGGATGAAAGCTTTTTGCGAGATTTTTGTAGCGCTTGTCAAGCTTTTCCCTCGTGTCGCAGCCGTTGAAGAACGACAGGGTCTGCGTTTCCGTTTTGGGAATGCTGTGCAGGCGGTCGGAAAGACGTGCGGTAAAAAAGCTTTGCAGGCCGTTGGTTTCATCGGCGAGCTCGTTGACATATTCCCGCATTCGGACAATAATCCGCTTGCGCTCACGGTCGCTTTCCGCCTCGTTGAATATTTCGATATAGTTGTTCATTCGGTCGGTGCTGTTCTCCCAGAGGAGGGAAACTGCGTCAAGGCGGCATTCAAGGTCGCTGTCGCCGCCCGACTCACGTCTTATCTTTTCGGGCATTTCGTTGAATCCGTCCAGCAGTCTGCCGTAACGTGCTATTTCGCTTTCTATTTCTTTCAGACAGTCCGCTCCGTCCGTGCTTTCAAGCGGCGGAACTTTTTTCTGTTTTTCGGCGTAGTCTGCCTCGAACTCCTCGTCGTACACGTCGTAATCATCGTATGCTCCGTCGTATTCGGGGCGGTACGGCTCGTCAAGCGTTTCCACGATTATCTTGCCCGAGTTGAACAGCCCCCGCTTGACCGAGAGGAAATGCAGAAGTATAAAAATGCCGTAGATAAGTACGATAATCGTCCAGTACAGCACTGCGTCGTCCTCAAATCTGCCCGGTATCCCGAACAGGCTTTCAAGAGCGTAGCACGTCGCCGCTCCCCATATGACCCCGAAACAAAGCTGAACAACCGCTCCGAGGACAGGTATTTTCATTATAAGGTACGACAGGACTGCCGCCGCCGCTCCGATAAGCACACGGAACACCATGTGCAGTTCGAAATCAAGCTCAAAGGGCGACAGCTTCGGGTCAAGCAGGACTATCGCCGCCGCAACGACGAGAATCGAATCCCATATTATGAGATTGAAAAAGCCCATGCCTTCCTGTCTTGAAATACGGTATTTCGCCATTTTTTCCTCCGTTAAATCTGCTGACCGAAACGGCGGAGCGCCGAACGCATAAGCTCGTAATCCGCCTTTCGGAACTCGCCCGAGGCGGTCGCACGGTCGTTGTCAAAGCGTTCAAGGTGAAAATACACCTCCGAGTAATCCTCGGAATAATAGAACGTGCATTGCAGGAACGAAACCTTTTCGGCGTAGTAGTTTACGGGCTCAAAGGAAACGAGTGCGTTTATGTCTGCGGCGACAAGCTCCTCCGCCTCGGAAAGCTTCATCGGGGTATACTGCACCTTTTTCGTCCTTGACAGTGCCTCCGCCGCTTTCTGCGCCTCGCTTCTGAAAATCTTTTTTCTGCCGAAAAGCATACTTTCCTCCTCATATGTCGTACAGGCTCCCTGCTCACGCAGATTTGCCGCCCCGCCGTTCAAGCGTGAGCGCTCACAAGCTCTGCGTACGTCGGAATTGCAAAAAAGGCTCCTGTATAATGTCGTAAAAATGCTGTAAAAGCTGACCCTTGTCCAGGTTTCAGCCGTTTTAATTATACACAATATCGCCCGCTTTGTCAATTATATCCGCCTCCGACCGTCCGAGCCGTTCCGACAGTTTCCGCAGATTTGCCCAAGGCACTGTTTTGTTGTGAAATATAACAAAAATTTTAGAAACATTACCAAAATTTTGTCAAAACGCTTGCAAAAATTATTATATGTGTTACAATATAAAGTGTATTATAATAATAAATTACCCGAAAGGAGAATGTATATGAAGATTTTATATGCAGCCAGCGAGGCTCAGCCGTTTGCGGCGTCGGGCGGACTTGCGGACGTTGCGGGCTCCCTCCCCAAGGCGCTCGTTGAAGCGGGACACGAATGCGCTGTTGTAATGCCCTACTACATCAACACTATGAAGGAAGAGGATAAGAGCAAGCTCGAATATGTGACGAATTTCTACGTTCCTGTCGGCTGGCGTTCGCAGTACTGCGGCCTTTTCCGCACGGTACTGAACGGCGTTACATACTATTTCCTCGACAACGAATACTATTTCAAGCGTGATTTCGGCCTTTACGGCTACTACGACGACGCCGAGAGATATGCGTTTTTCTCCCGTGCCGTGCTTGAAATGATTGAGCACATCGACTATAAGCCGCAGATTATCAACTCAAACGACTGGCAGTGTGCGCTTATCCCTGTTTACTACAATATTTATTACAAGTATCACCATGATATGTGGGGTATCAAGAACGTATTTACCATTCACAATATCCAGTATCAGGGCAGATACGGCATGGAGCTGCTCGACGAAATATTCAGCATTCCCCGCCATTTAAGCTCTCTGCTTGAATACGACGGCGACGTAAACCTCATGAAGGCCGCTATTGAAACAGCCGACAAGGTAACAACGGTTTCGCCGACATATGCAAAGGAAATCCTTGAGCCGTGGTTCTCGCACGGACTTGACCGCTGCCTGAGCTCCAAGCAGCACAAGACCTGCGGCTTCCTCAACGGCATTGATACGGATATGTATAACTCAAAGACCGACAAGCTCATCCCCGCAAACTTTACGGCCAAGAGCCTCGGCGGCAAGGCAACCTGCAAGGAAAAGCTCCTTGAAGAGGCAGGACTGCCTGTATGCGACGTGCCTGTAATGGGTATTATTTCAAGACTTGTAGAACACAAGGGCTTCGACCTTATCAAATGCGTGCTTGACGAAATCGTTGCGGCAGGCATAAAGGTCGTAGTTCTCGGCTCGGGCGAACAGCAGTACGAGCAGTTCTTCAACGATATGCACTACAAGTATCCCGAAGCGGTAAGCTTCCGCTGCGGCTACGACCCCGCATACGCAAAACGTATCTACGCAGGTGCGGATATGTTCCTTATGCCCAGCAAGAGCGAGCCGTGCGGCCTTGCGCAGATGATTTCGCTCCGCTACGGCACAGTGCCTATCGTTCGTGCGACAGGCGGTCTGAAGGACTCTATCATGGACTACGGCGACCCCAGCGGAAACGGCATTGGCTTTACGTTCCAGTCGTACAATGCTCTTGACATGCTCGGCGCAATTCACCGTGCAAAGGAAGTATACAACGATAAGGCGGCTTGGAAAAAGCTTGTTGTCAAGGGTCTTAACGCCGACTTTACATGGAAACGCTCCGCACAGCTCTATATCGGACTTTACGAGGAGCTTTGCAGCTGGGATTAAAATAACAGCGGTACACGCCGCCTTTGACTGCACGTCAGAGGCGGCGTATTTATAAGCAGGCGTACGAGCCGAAGGAGTAAAACAATGGATTGCATTCAAATAAAAAAAGAGAATATACTGCTTGAGGGGATAACCCATCCGCCTCTCGGCGAGCACAGGTTTATCGTGTATATAAGCGAAAGCGACAGCCGCCGTCAGATACACGTCAACGCCGACTACTACCAGCCCGAAGACGGAATTTACAGCTGTTACAAATACTACGACAGGGATTTGTGCGGCACGTTTGACGAACTTCGGCGTATGACATACAAGGAGATAGAAGCACAGGCGTACGGCGCATGGATGGACGGGGCGAAATGAGCCCGTTCCGGACATACCGACAGCTCGCCTCTCTGCCCGTAAGGCGGCTTGCCCTGCGGGCTTGTTTTCTGTCCGCCGTGAGGCGGCACGTCAATTATTCATTGTGCATTATTCGCCACGCCCCGCTGCGCTGTTTTTTGGGTTTGTAATGCTGAAAATGCTAAAAATATATTGCAATTTCAAGATAAAAAGTATATAATATATTTGTATATGCCCGACTTGTGCATATAAAATTTTTGTAGAAAGGCGGTCGGTGAAATGAAAAGATTTTTTGCCGCCGCTGTCGGTTATATAAAAAAACTTGACAAGACTCTGCTGCTGATATGCGCCGCTCTGAGCGTGTTCGGAGTTGTTCTGCTCTACACGCTCGACCTCAACGAAATAAGCCCGTTCGTCACGTCAAGGCAATGGAAAATGAACGCCGCCGCCTCTGCCGTCGGAATAGCCGCCGCACTCGTCATCGCAGGAATAGACTACCACTTTATAGCAAAAATGTGGTTTGTGTACGCTCCTGCGGCGCTGATACTCGTGCTGCTGCTGTTTACCCCGCTCGGCATGCAGGTTGAGGGCGCCGACGACATAGGCTGGCTCAACCTCGGATTTATTTCAATCCAGCCGTCGGAGCTGCTCAAGGTTGCGTTCATAGTAACGCTTTCCCTGCATTTGTCAAAGGTCGGGAAAAAGATGAATCAGATTCATCATTTCCTACTTTTATGCGCTCATGCGGCAATACCCGCAGGCCTCATCGTCCTCCAGGGCGACGACGGCTCCGCTCTTGTTTTCGCCTGCATTTTCATAGTTCTTATGTTTATGGCGGGCGTTTCGTGGAAATATATTGCGGCGGCGGCGGTTGCGGCTCCTGCGGCGGTTTATGTGCTGTGGAACTACGTTATGCAGCCGCATCAGTTAAAACGATTTCTCGTGCTTTTCGACGAGGAAATACAGCAGCAGGAAATTCTCGGAATCTACTATCACCAGTGGCAGAGTAAAATCGCCCTCGGCTCGGGACAGCTCCGTGGCCTGGGGCTTTCGGGCGGAAATTACACCTACGTCCCCGAAATAGATACCGATTTCATTTTCTCGTATATCGGCATGACGCTCGGATTTATCGGCTGTGCGGCGACGATTGCGGTGCTGCTGGCGCTGTGTATAAAGGTGCTTTCCGACGCAAGCGCCGCCCGTGACCCGCTGGGAAAATATATCTGCGTCGGCGTGTTCACGATGATTGCGTTCCATTCGATTGTAAATATCGGCATGGTGCTGGCGGTCGTGCCCGTAATCGGAATACCCCTGCCGTTCATCAGCGCAGGCGGAACGTCGGTTGTCTCGATGTACGCCGCCGTGGGGCTTGTTCTGAGCGTCAGGGCGCACAGAGTAAAGAAAACGCATATGTTCTATACCGAAAAAGACTGATAATAAACACATTTTCACAACCAAAGGAAGGGACAGCTTATGGAAAAGAAGTACACCATTGAGGAACTCTACGGCAAGGAATCGGCGGAAAACCGCAGAGCACGCTTTAAAAAGCTTGCCGACGGCTACCGTGAATATTTCGGAAAGCTCGGCGACAACTATCGCCTGTTCTCCGCTCCCGGCAGAACGGAGGTAGGCGGAAACCACACCGACCACAACAACGGAAAGGTGCTTGCGGCGAGCGTTAATCTCGACGTAATCGCAGTCGTTGAGCCTATCGAAGAAAACCGTGTAATCGTAAAATCCGAGGGCTTTGACGAGGACAGAATTGAGCTCGACTACCTCACGCCCCTCGAAAACGAGAAGAACACCGCCGCCGCTCTCATAAGAGGCGTGGCGAAGGGCTTTGCCGCAAGAGGCTTTAAAATCGGCGGTTTCCGTG
This sequence comes from Ruminiclostridium sp., assembly GCA_045579125.1. Taxonomy (GTDB): domain Bacteria; phylum Bacillota; class Clostridia; order Oscillospirales; family Ruminococcaceae; genus Ruminiclostridium_E. The sequence goes on along the minus strand of JAZNLN010000029.1, from coordinate 959 downwards.
CGTATACGACCTCCGACATCATGAAAGGCTCGGGGCTTTCCTCCTCGGCGGCTTTTGAGGTGCTTATCGGCACGATTTTCAACCATCTTTACAACAACGGCGCAGTTGACCCTATCGCCATTGCGCAGATTTCGCAGTACGCCGAAAACTTCTTCTTCGGCAAGCCGAGCGGACTTATGGACCAGATGGCATGCTCCGTCGGCGGCTTTGTCGCAATAGATTTCAAGGATACCGAAACCCCGATAGTTGAACATATCGACGTTGATTTTGAGGCGCACCGCCACGCCCTCTGCATTATCGACACCAAGGGCGACCACGCTGACCTTACCCACGAATACGCCGCAGTACCCGGCGAAATGAAAGCGATAGCAAACCATTTCAGCACCGTCTGCCTCCGTCAGCTCTGCAAACAGGATATTATGCTGAATATCAATATTCTGCGTGACAAGTTCGGCGACCGTGCGGTACTTCGTGCCATGCATTTCTTTGAGGAAAACAAGCGTGTTGATAAGCTTGCCTACGCCCTCAAAAAGGGAGATTTCCCCGCTTTCCTCGAATCCGTGAACGAGAGCGGAAACTCGTCCTATAAATATTTACAGAACATCTACTCCTGCGACGACGTAAAGCACCAGGGGCTCAGTATCGGTCTGAACGTAGCCGAATATGCGCTTAAAAGAAAGGGCGCATGCCGTGTTCACGGCGGCGGCTTTGCGGGAACTATTCAGGCGTTTGTTCCCTTTGAGCTGTTAAAGGAATTTAAAATGGAGCTTGAAACCGTATTCGGAGCGAACTCCTGCCATGTTCTTTCGATAAGAAAGGTCGGCGGCGTTGAGGTTGAAAAAGACAGCTAATTCCGCTCCGCCTCACGGCGGCAGATAATGCGCAAGGCAGCTCCTATAACAAAAAACGCCGCACACAGCCTGTCAAATCCGACAAGGCATTGTATGCGGCGCAAAAGC
>JAZNLN010000028.1:0-5134 GCA_045579125.1 Ruminiclostridium sp. | reverse complement strand
AGGTCAAGGTATGTGTCGTTGGGCGTGAAAACCTTGTCTTTGAGCATTTTCTCGATAACAGGATGTCTGCCGTCCTTTATGTCTATCACGCTTTCAAGCGAAATATCGGGACGTACAAAATTGTTTTCAAGCGACGCCTTCGCAAAACTGCAAAGCACGTCAACCTGCGCAATGGCGTCGGCAGTGCGCTGTACCGCCGCAAGCTTTGAAGCTATGAACTCACGCACCTCTGCGAATATATCCGCCTCAAGCGCAAGTATTCTTTCGTTTGCACCGAGTATTTCAGTTTCGATTTTCTTCAGCTCGTCGGTAATGTAGCGCTCGCCTGTCGAAAGGGTCTGCTTTCTTATGTAGTGCGGCGGAACAAGACCGATATTACCCTTTGAAACCTCGATATAATATCCGAATACCCTGTTATAGCCTACACGGAGATTTTTTATGCCCGTTTCAGCCTTTTCTCTTTCTTCGATTTCCTTTAATATATCCTTGCCGCCGTGCGTGATTTCACGGAGTCTGTCCAGCTCCTCGTTAAAGCCGTCACGGATATATCCTCCGTCCTTGACAAGCGCAGGCGGCTCGTCGGCAATAGCCTCCGCCACAAGCACGGAAATGTCCTGCAAGGGGTCGATAGCGTCGTTCAGCTGCGTGAGCAGCTTTGTGTCGGCAAACGCAAGATTTGCTTTCAGCGACGGTATTTTCTCACATGTTTTTCCGAGCGACTTCACGTCACGGGGACCCGCCGCCTTGTATACTATGCGGGTAATAAGTCTTTCGAGGTCGTATATGCCCGAAAGGTCGTCTCCGAGGTCGGAAAGAACAGTCATATTGTCAAACAACTTCTGAACAGCGTCAAGCCTTGCGAGAATCGCTGTGTGGCTTACAAGCGGCTGCTCAATGAACTGTCTTAATTTTCGTCTGCCCATCGACGTTTTCGTCTTGTCAAGCACCCACAGCAGCGAGCCCTTGCGCTCCTTGCTCCGCATGGTTTCAGTAAGCTCAAGATTACGTCTTGTCGTAAGACCGAGCGCCATGTAGTCGTTCTGCTTGTGAATATATAGCTTTACGAGGCGTTTTACCTCTGATTTCTGCGTTTCGTTTATGTAGCCGAAAACCGCAAGGAGTGCCTTTTCGGCGAGCGTGAGCTCCGATGCGGCGATGCAGTCCTCGTCAGTCATGTACTGCGCTTTAAGCTCTGCGGCGTTTGCGGGAGAAAATGCGCTTTCGTCCATTATATCGCCCGTGCAGCCGAGCAGGCGTGTGTGAATAAAATCGTGCACCTGCTTCATATCAAGGAATGCGGAGTTGAAAAGGAGCTCTACGGGCGTGTAGCGTGACAGTTCGCTTATTATCTCCTCCGATACCGCCGCACCCCTTTTTTCGACCATGTGAAACTCGCCCGTCGAAACGTCGGCAAACACCATGCCGCAGGCGCCGCCCTCCGCATAAATGCAGGCGATGTAGTTGTTGCTGCTTTCGTCAAGCATGCTGTCCTCAATGACCGTGCCCGCCGTGACAAGGCGGATAACTCCTCTTTTTACAAGCCCCTTTGTCGTTGCGGGGTCCTCCAGCTGTTCGCATATAGCGACTTTGAAGCCCTTGTCGATAAGGCGTTTTATATACATTTCGGAGGAATGATACGGCACGCCGCACATAGGCGTTCCCGCTCTCGATGTAAGCGTAAGCTCAAGTTCCTTTGAAATATTTATTGCGTCATCAAAAAACATTTCATAAAAATCGCCTAATCTGAAAAAAATGACATATCCTTTATACAGCTCTCTTATCTCAAGATACTGCACCAGCATCGGCGAAAGCTTTTCTTCTTTTTCCTGCATTGTTTTCCTCCGTCTTTTTTAAATAGCCGCATTTATCGCCAAAAGCCGCAAAAGCACAATGTACCTCGGCGGCTTTGCGATATTCTTTTTAGTGACAGCCGCCGCAGGAGCCGCAGTTGCCGCCGCAGTGATGTGTGGGCTCGCATGTGTCGGGGTCCTCGCCCTCGCAGCACATGCCGATAATCATGTTGATTTTTTCAAGCATTTCATCAACTGCGCCCTTTACAACAACAAAGTTTGCCATGTTTACGTTCTTCATAACGTCCGCATACTGCGTCTGGAGCTTGCTGTTGATTTCTGCGATTTTAACGTCGTCCTTTTCGGGCTTGTTCATTTCAAGCTGAAGATTCTGTCTTGTGAGGTTGAACTCGCCGATAAGGCGCTGGAGCTCCTCGTCCTCGTCGTTTGCTTTCTTTGCCGCTTCGTAATCCTTGAAGCACTGCTCTGCCTGGATAGCCTTTCCAAGCTCTCTTGCTGCCTTTATTGCATCCATGATATTTTTCCTTTCTTTCGTGCTTATACTTTTTCGCCCTGCATTGCCCATGCAAGAGCCTTTGTTATTTTAACGTCGACAAACTGCCCTATAAGGCTTTCATCTCCGTTGAAATCAACTATGATATTCTGACGTGTTTTTCCCGTCATAAGCTTTTCGTCGGTGCGGCCTCTGCCCTCGCAGAGAATACGCATGGTCTGTCCGACATACTTTTCGTACGCCGTTCCTCCGACTCTGCCCTGCACCTCAAGCAGCTCCCTGAACCACTTTCCTTTTTCCTCGTCAGATACAGGGTCGTCCATTTCCGCCGCCTTTGTGCCCTCACGTCTGCTGAAAATAAACGAGAAAAGAGAATCGTATTTCACTTCCTCAATAAGCGTGAGCGTTTCACGGAAATCCTCGTACTGTTCGTCGGGAAAACCGACGATTATATCCGTCGTAAGAGCTATGTCGCTTATTTTTTCCTTTGCATACGCAACCAGCTCAAGATACTTTTCTCTCGTATAGCCTCGGTTCATAAGCTTTAAAATACGGTTGCTGCCGCTCTGCACAGGGAGATGCAGATGATGCGAAATATGTCTGCTTTCCGCTATCACGTCAATCAGCTCGTGAGTACAGTCCTTAGGATGCGAGGTCATAAAGCTGATTTTGAATTCGCCGTCTATTTCGTCAAGCCGCCGCAGAAGCTCCGCAAAATTCATCTCGCCGCCCTTGCCGTAGGAGTTCACGTTTTGCCCCAGAAGCAGAATATCCCTGCATCCGCTTTCTACAAGCTCCGTTACCTCGGAAATAACCGCCGCAGCACTTCTCGAACGTTCTCTGCCCCTTACATAAGGCACTATGCAGTAAGTGCAGAAATTGTTACAGCCGTACATAACCGAAACGCTCGCCTTGAAGCTGCTTTCTCTCCTTACAGGCAGACCCTCGGCTATCACGCCGTCGCTGTCGGGAATTTCAAGCACACGTCCCGTCTGAATTGCGTCGTTGAGGAGTTTCGGGAACGTGTGAAGAACGTGAGTTCCGAAAATAAGGTCAACGAACGGGAATGTGCTTTTAAGGCGCTTTGCAATGTGCTCCTGCTGTACCATACAGCCGCATACCGCTATAATCATATCGGGCTTGCGTGCTTTGTAATGCTTCAGTGCGCCGATATTTCCGAACACACGGTTTTCGGCGTTCTCACGGACCGCACAGGTGTTATACAACACCAAATCCGCATTTTCGGGGCTGTCCGTAAAGCCGTAGCCCATTTCCGCAAGCATGCCGTTTATACGCTCGCCGTCGGCAACATTCTGCTGACAGCCGTAGCTGTGGGTATACGCAAGGGGCGGGTGGTCGTACATATGAGTAACCGCCTTTACCTTGCGCATGAATAACTGCTGTTCCTTTATTTCCGCCTCGGAAACAAGATAATTTCTTTCGCCCATATCAGTTCTTCAGACTCTGGAGAGGAGCGGGTATATGCCCGCCTCTGGAGATGAACTTGGAGGGAGAGAACTTGCTGATAGGCATTACGGGACCGCTGCCGAACAGACCGCCGAATTCAAGCGTTTCGCCTTCCTTCATGCCGATTGCGGGGATTATTCTTACCGCAGTCGTCTTGCTGTTTACCATGCCAATTGCCGCCTCGTCCGCAATGAGTGCGGAGATAACGTCAACGGAAGTGTCGCCCGGAACAACTATCATATCAAGACCTACCGAGCACACCGCTGTCATCGCCTCAAGCTTTTCAAGGCAGAGAGAGCCTCTGTTTACTGCGTCTATCATGCCTGCGTCCTCGGATACGGGGATGAATGCGCCCGAAAGTCCGCCTACACGAGACGAAGCCATAACGCCGCCCTTCTTGACTGCGTCATTGAGAAGCGCAAGCGTTGCAGTCGTGCCGCAGCTGCCGCAGCTTTCAAGTCCGATTTCCTCAAGGATATGCGCCACGCTGTCGCCTACTGCGGGCGTAGGAGCGAGCGAGAGGTCAACAATTCCGAACGGAACGCCGAGCATTTTGCTTGCCTCTGTTCCGACAAGCTGACCCATACGGGTAATTTTGAACGCTGTCTTTTTGATAATATCGGCGATTTCGTCAATGCTTGCGTCGGGAGCCTTTGCAAGCGCCGCACGCACTACACCCGGACCGCTTACGCCGACATTGATTACGCAGTCAGCCTCGCCGACTCCGTGGAATGCGCCCGCCATAAAGGGGTTGTCCTCTACTGCGTTGCAGAATACAACGATTTTCGCCGCACCAAAGCAGTAATTGTCAGCCGTCAGCTTTGACGATTCCATAATAACCTTACCCATCAGCGCAACTGCGTCCATGTTTATACCCGCCTTTGTCGAACCGACATTTACCGACGAGCACACCTTTGTCGTTGTGCTGAGAGCCTCGGGGATTGAATTTATAAGCTCAAGGTCGCCTGCGGAAAAGCCCTTGTGAACAAGCGCGGAATAACCGCCGACATAGTTTACGCCCGTCTCGTTTGCAACCTTTTCAAGTGTCTTTGCAAACTTTACAGGACTGCCCTTTGCGGCAGCCGCAAGCATAGCTATTGGAGTTACGGAAAGACGCTTGTTGATAATCGGGATACCGTAGCGTGCTTCGATTTCTTCACCTGTCTTAACATGATTGCAGGCAAGACGCATCATCTTGTCATACACCTTTGTACAGGATTTATCTATATCGCTATCAATACAGTCAAGGAGAGAAATACCCATAGTAATAGTACGGATATCAAGATTCTCCTCCTGTATCATCTTTATGGTTTCTAAAATATCACTCGAATTAAGCATATATGTAACCCCCGATTATATTCTG
>JAZNLN010000027.1:0-20520 GCA_045579125.1 Ruminiclostridium sp. | reverse complement strand
CAGGAGGCCGCCGATACCAGCAGGGTGTTACCCTCCAGCAGACCCGAAAGAAGGCGGACTACGGCAGGAATACGGGCCATATTTCCCGCAAAAACGAAAAATGCGGCAAAGGTAACGAGGAGGGGGTAATCCACCCTTTTAAGGGCGTTTTTATCCATGATAAGGAGTGCGGGAACGATTACCGCCACGCTTATCCAATAGGGCAGCACACGGAATACGGAGGCCACCGTAAGCAGGAAAAGGAAGCAGTATATCAGAGTCCTTTTAAGGGGTATCCTTATCTCCTCCCTGTCGGTATAATCAAGCTTCTCCTTGGGCAGGAAAAGACAGCATACCGTCACCAGGGTAATGGAGAGGGCAAAGGGAATGAGCATAATGCTCATAAATTCGCCTGTGGGGATGTTGAATTTTGTATAGAGATAAAGGTTCTGCGGGTTTCCGAAGGGCGTCAGCATTCCTCCGAGGTTTGCCGCAACATTCTGAAGAATGAATGTATATGCCATTATTTTTTCCTGCCCTGTGGAGGACAGTACAAAATACCCCAGCGGCAGAAATGTCAGCAACGCCATATCGTTTGCAATCAGCATGGAGCCGAAAAAGGTAATGAAAACAAGCGCAAACACAGCCGAACGGAGTGTTCCTGTTTTCCTTACAATCGCTCGTGCGAGTATAGTGAAGAAGTTTATGTTTTTCAGTGCGCAAATTACCGCAAGCGTACAGAAAAGGCAGATAAGCGTTTTAAAATCGAAATATCCGATATATTCCGAATCGGGCGGAATGATAAAACAGGTTATAAGAGCAAGGGTGAACGCTATGCAGAAAACTGCGTTATGGTTGATGAAAAGAGTAATCTTTATCATCATTGTATGTAAAAGTCTTGTTTTCATTTCAGCTCGTCCTTTTTGCGGATTTCAGTATGATAGTATATCACAGTTTTCTGTCCATTGCAATATTAAATTTGACGTTTTTTCAAAAAAATAACGCAGGTTTTTGCACATGCACTAACCTGCGTTGTATTTTAATTTGCGATAGTTTCAGCTTTTTTCTCAAAGGGATTCTTTTCGTTTTCACGGAGCTTTACCTTAACCGTAGGGTTAGGCGGCTCCTCATCTGAGATTGTCATTGCACAACCCATCAGCAGACTGAATATCAGCGTAGGAACAATCCACAGAATCAATGCTCCGTAGAACCACCAAATTGATATTCCTGTCCAGCAGTGCAGTCCGAGCAGAATCCATGCGGGAATGCTCCATTCAAGATTGAGAACAATATTTAAAAGGAATCCGAGAAGAAAACCGTGTCTTTTAGCTTTTGCCATAGTTCCTCCTTATTTGTATAAGCTGCCGTAAACGCTGCACGCTCTGTAATCAGCGCTTTCAAGCTCCTTTGTTCCGAAGTGTGACCATGCGTGCGGTCTGAATAAGCGTTCTTCCTCTACGTTGTGCAGGGAAACGGGGATGCGGAGCATGGATGCAAGTGTTATAAGCTCTGCGCCGATATGTCCGTAGACAAAACAGCCGTGATTTGCGCCCCAGTTTGCCATTACGCTGTAAACGTCCTTGAAACTGTCTTTTCCGTTGAGAATAGGAGCAAACCATGTAGAGGGCCATGTCTTATCCGTTCTGTCAAGAAGAATTTTATTTACATTTTCGGGTATTTCTACGGTATAACCCTCTGCCAGCTGGAGCGTGGGTCCGAGTCCCTTAACGTAGTTTACTCTTGCAAAGGTGCAGGGCATTACGCCCTTTGTGGAGAAGCTTGAGGAGAATCCGCCGCCTCTGAAATATCCGAGGTTTGCGCAGCACCATTTAGTGTTGTCAAGGCAGGCGTCAATGTCTTTGTCGGTCATATCCCACCACTGTTTCATAACGTTGTTTCCGTTATCGTCTATGCAGGCGCCCGTACCATCGAGAGCTGCGGCACCGCTGTTAATCATATGGATAAAGCCGTTTTCTGCAACACCCTGCGGACGCCAGCCCGAAACACGTTCAATAGCGTCAGGCGACCAATAGGTACGAACATCGGCAAACACAGCAGCTCTGCCTGTCAGCTGGTGCAGGAGCATGAGAGTTGCGCCGTTGAGAGTATCGTTTTCCGTTGCAAAAGGAATAGGCTCACGCTTGCCGTTCCAGTCAAAGGTCGAGTTGAGTATAGCCTCCGTGAAATCTGCGTTTGGCATAAAGTCTGTCCAGTTTCGCTGACCCTGGAATCCGCCGAACGAAGCATTTTTTCCCTTTGCCTCTTCAAGCCAGCCCTTTTCGGCAAGCTTCGGATTGCCCTTCATAATATCCATTATAATACAGGTCATTTTCGCTATGAATTTCCAGTTTTCTTCCTTTTCTTCGGCAGTAAGGAAGTTGCGCTGGTAGAAAATGCCGTCGCAGGGATTGATGTCAATACCCTCCTTGCACTTCTCCTTAATCCAGGCATATGCTTTTTCGTATTCTGTCTCGTCGTATATTCCGAGCTTTTCTCTGCGGATAATTTCAGTCATATCAACCCATTCGGGGTGAACTCCGAGATACGAGCGGAAGAAATCCTCGTTGCAGTAAGAGCCTGCAATACCCATTGAAACAGCACCGATATTGACGTAGCTTGTATTTCTTATATCTCCCACAGCGACTGCGCATTTTGCAAAGCTGATAAGCTTTTCCGCAACGTCATCGGGAATTGTGAGGTCGCCTATATCCTTTACGTCATGTCCGTAAATCGAGAAACAGGGCATACCTATCTGTGCGTATGCCGACATGGCTGCCGCAAGGAAAACGGCGCCGGGGCGTTCTGTTCCGTTAAAGCCCCACACAGCCTTTATTGTATTCGGATCTTCGTCAATTACCTGCGTAACATAGCACCAGCATGGCGAAACCGTAAGCGTTGCAACAACATTTTCCTTTGAAAATTTCTCACGGCATGCCGCACTTTCCGCAAAGCCTCCTATTGTTGAGTCAGCTATAACGCACTCAACAGGGTCGCCGTTTGCATGGCGCACGTTTGCGCTTATAAAATCTCCTGCGGATTTTGCGAGCGCCATTGTAAATTCCTCAAGAGACTCTCTTACTCCGAACTGACGACCGTCTATAACAGGTCTGATACCGATTTTAGATAACATAAACATAATTCCTTTCATAGAAGTAAAACGTTTACACGCTGTAATAATTATACAACTTTTATTAAAAAAATGCAATATGTTTCGGCATAATTTAGTTGGCTAATTGTAAATTTTTTTCTTGATTATGGCTGATGTTTATGGTATAATTAAATGTACTATATTTAAGAGGTGATACGATGCCTATAAACATTTCCAGCGATTTGCCCGCTTATAAGACCTTATTGGATGAAAATATATTCGTTATGGCAAAACAAAAGGCTATGCAGCAGGATATCCGTCCTCTCAAAATTGCCATTGTAAACCTGATGCCTACAAAGATTGAAACAGAAACGCAGCTTCTGCGCCTGCTCAGTAACACTCCGCTTCAGGTTGATATAACGCTTGTCCGTACGGCTACTCATATGCCCAAGAACACGTCTGCGGAGCATCTGTACGCATTTTACAAAACATTCGACGATATAAAGGGCGATTATTTCGATGCAGTTATGATTACAGGTGCGCCTGTCGAGCTTCTTGCTTTCGAAGAAGTAAACTACTGGCAGGAGCTGTGCGATATTATGGAATGGACAAAGTCGCATGTTTTCTGTACGGTACATATCTGCTGGGGAGCGTATGCAGGACTTTACTATCATTATGGTATTGACAAGAAAGTACTTCCCGAAAAAATGTTCGGCGTATTCCCGCACAGGACAAAGGTTGAAAATCATCCCTTGATGAAAGGCTTTGACGACATTTTCTATGTTCCTCATTCACGTCATACAACCGTGCTTGCGGAAGATATTGAAAAAACAGGAAAGCTGATAATTCTTGCAGATTCGGAAATCGCAGGCGTATACCTTGCCGCAGACAAGACTAACCGACAGATTTTTATTACAGGACACGGCGAATACGACCGTGACACGCTCAGAAACGAATATGTAAGAGACCTTGAAAAGGGACTTGACAATGTTCCTATGCCTTATAATTATTTCCCCGACAATAATCCTGAGGAAATGCCGAAATTCAAGTGGCGTGGAACGGCGAGTCTGATGTATTCTAACTGGCTTAACTTCTGCGTATATCAGGAAACTCCGTTTGACCTGACAACGCTTACGCCGCTGGATATATAAATATATGACATTTTACCCCGCAGTTTTTGTGACTGCGGGGTAATTTTAAAGGCTTTTTCGCAGGAATGCTCTGCATCATGCCGCAGAGGACAGCTCGCTGCACGCTGTCGTGTACATGTTTTCCGCAAAAACGCCGTATCCTCGTGTAGGGTCGTTTATAAGGACGTGCGTCACCGCTCCGACAATTCTTCCGTTCTGGATTATAGGACTACCGCTCATGCCTTGTATTATGCCGCCTGTTTCTGCAAGCAGTTCCGTGTCGGTAATTTTTATAGTCATATTCTTGCTTATTGTTTTTTCGTTATAGTTGATTTTTTCGATTATTATTTCATACTCTTTCGGCTCCGTGCCCATTGTCGTAGTCAGTATTGTCGCTTTGCCGGGCTGTATTTCCTGCCTGAACGCCATGGGCAGAGCGGTCTTGTCAGACATTTCAAAAGCCGCTTTGCCGAAAATTCCGCATCTTGTGTTGAGTTCGATATTTCCTATGCTGACATCTGACATGAAAGAGCCGATAAGCTCTCCGGGACGTCCTGCATAGCCTTTTATTGCGTCAGATATGGCAACAGGAACTATAACGCCCTCGCCCAGCGGCATTTCCACACCTGTATCCGTGTCGCATATCGCATGCCCGAGACCGGAAAATGTGCCGTTCTGTGCGTCGTAGAACGTCATTGTTCCTATTCCCGCACAGCTGTCCCTGACCCATATTCCGAGCCGCAGAACACCGTTTGCGGTTTTGTCGGGGATGACGGAAAAAGTGAGTTCCTTTCCGTCACGGATTACGGTAAGCTCTGCGTTTTTGGAAATATCCTGTATATATGCTGAGAACTCCTGCGATGATTTTATTTCCTTGCCGTTTATTGATGTTATAATGTCGCCTGTTTTTATTCCGGCTTTTTCGGCAGGACTGTAATCGGAAACTGTGCCGAAATCCGTCACTACAACACCCTCCGCAAGCAGCTTGACTCCGAATGGAGTGCCGCAGGGAATGAGATACGGTCTTTCGGTCGTGTTTACATCCACGGTTTTTACAGGAATAACTCCGAAAAGACCGAGGCACACTCTGCCGTTTTCGTTTTCTTTCATTACGCTTATATCTTTATTTCCGTGAAACGAAAATTTATCGTTCGTGCATTGTAAAAAACTGTCGGGGAGTGATACGTTATACAAAAGGGAAACCGAGCATAATAAAACAAGCGAGGCAATGACAGCATTTTTTATTTTTTTATATGATTTCCTCATTTTATCTCCATTTGTTTTTATTTTTTGTGTTAATACTATTTGCCTTGTCACCTTTATTATTATAGGAAGTTTTTAATTTTTATTATTGCCTTTTGGAGCAAATTATGTTATACTAAAATATAAATAAAGCAGTTTTTTTAGTGCGGCTGCACGCCGCCGAAAGGATATAAAAATGAAAATCGCAATCAATATTCTCAAAGGCATTCTTCTCATTCTTACCGCAATATGGGGGCTTATGTTCGGTGTGCTGGGCTCCTTTTCCATTTTGACGGGAGATGTAGTGCCCGTTGAAATCAGTTCGCACCCGATTATTATTGTCTGGCTCATAAACTCCATTGTCTGCCTTATAGGGGGAACCGTAATAGTAATGATGGGGCATACCAAAATAGCCTCTGTGGTATCAACAGTAGGATTTATTGTTGTTCTGATAATTTACGCAAATTTCGCACAGCTTTATTCCGCCGTAGAGAACAGCGATGGTCCCGTTTCTATGTATATGCCCGCTATCTTTATAACGATTATCACATATATAATTGCGCTTCTTTCGAATTGGAACCTTATCAAGCGTAAGCTTGAGGAAACGTCCGAAAAAAAGCACGAGGATACTCCTTCTGTGCTTGGCGGTACATATTCTGAAAAGAAAAAATAATTTTGAAAGGCGGTAAATATTATGGCATTGCTTGACGAGAACATTCAGTTTCATTTAAAGGTAACATCTTCCCAGGTGGGAAAGTATGTAATTATGCCCGGCGACCCGGGCAGAGTTCCGCAGATTGCGAAATACCTTGACAATGCGGAGCAGATTGCGCAGAACCGTGAGTATAATACATACACGGGTACGCTGCTTGGTGAAAAGGTGAGCGTTGTTTCTACCGGAATAGGCGGTCCGTCAGCGGCAATAGCCATGGAAGAGCTTATTCGCTGCGGCGCTCATACTTTTATAAGAATAGGTACAAGCGGCGGCATAGACTTAAAAGTATGCGGCGGCGACCTGATTATAGCAAATTCCGCAATCAGAGGCGACGGAACGAGCAAGGAATATCTTCCGCCCGATTATCCTGCGGTCGCTGATTTTGATGTGGTGTGCGCACTTCAGAAAGCTGCGGAGGGATTATCTTCTGATGAGATAGGAAAAAGATGGCATGTCGGAGTTGTTCAGAGCAAGGACAGCTTTTACGGCGAAATCGAGCCCGAAAAAATGCCGATATCCGATTATCTTCTGAATCGCTGGGACAGCTATGTCAAGTGCGGATGTCTTACCTCCGAAATGGAGGCGGCAACGCTATTTTCTGTCGCTATTGCCAGACACGTCCGTGCGGGCGCAGTTCTGACAGCACTCTGGAATGTCGAACGAACAAAGGCAGGCTTGCCCGACCCTGTGTGTCACGATAACGACAGAGCCATCAGATGTTCGGTTGAGGCGATAAAGCTTCTTATTGAAAAGGATAAGAAATAATGAGATACAAGTATGTGCTTTTTGACCTTGACGGCACTCTTACCGACCCGTATGATGGCATTACAAACTGCGTAAAGCATACGCTCCGTACAATGGGTTTTGAATTGCCTGACGAGGATGATTTAAAAAAGTATATAGGTCCGCCGCTTTCATACTCGTTCAGCGTGTTTAATAACATGAACGAGGAGCAGACTAAGCAGGCAGTTTCGATTTATCGTGCACAGTATGCAATAACGGGAATGTACGAAAACCGCCTTCTTGATGATACGCTGTCAACGCTTGGAATGCTTCGTGAAAAAGGCTTTAAAATCGCAGTTGCTACATCAAAGCTTGAAAGTGTCGCACAAGAGGTACTTGAATATTTCAAACTGACAGAATATTTTGATGTTATCGGCGGCTCGCTTGATGACACACGGCATCTCAAAAGTGATGTCATCGCCTATGTGCTGGATCGTTTCGGTATCTCTGATAAAAGTCAGGCGGTTATGGTCGGGGACAGGTTTCACGATGTCGAGGGAGCAAAGGCGTGCGGCATTGACTGTATAGGCGTGCTTTGCGGTTACGGCGACCGTAACGAGCTTGAAACGGCAGGTGCAGTATATGTGGCGGAAAATCTTGCCGAAGCTGCGAAATATCTTATTGAATAAATGAAAGAATACGGTGCAGAATAGTAATGTCCTTCGGGAAATAAAAACGATTGGAGAATTACTATGAGCGAATATGTAAATAAGGCAATCGAATGTTCGATTGAAAATTGCAAGTATCATTGCTGCAACAGCAATTATTGCAGCAGAGAGAGCATCCGTGTAGGTTCTCACGAATGCAATCCCACAGTCAAGCCCTGCACAGACTGTCAGAGCTTCGAGCTTAAGTAAGCTTTAATTTAATAAAAAATGCACTCTTGAGCGTACAGCTTTCAGAGTGCATTTTTTATACGGTAACACTGTTGTCCGGCATTTTTATTTTCAGAGCGACATATAGCGTGAAAACACCGTCTGCGGCGTTTATATTCATATCTCCTTCATATTTTTCGACAATTCTTCTTATGTTATATAGTCCGAAACCATGATTCAGCGGGTCTGATTTGGTTGTTTCGGGAAGCGTACCGCTGATTATTGTTTCCTGAGAAACAGGGTTTGTTATTATAAGTATGGCGTGTCCGTGCTGAATGTCTGCGCTTATGCTTATTGTTTTTTCGCAGGACTGAATTTTACGGCATGCTTCTATTGCGTTGTCAATAGCGTTTCCGAGAATAATACATAAATCTACATTGTCAAGAAAATCGGGAATGTGTCCGTCGAATTTGATTTTTATATCATTTTCTGCTCCGGACTTTTCGTTCAGGATTGCGTCGGCTATTTTATGACCTGTGTTGTAAGAGCTTGACGAGCGGGAGATTTCGTCGTTGATTTTTTCGATATAGGCTACGGCGTCTTCGGATTGGTTATCTCCTATCATGACCTTCAGACAGAGCATATGGTTGGTGTAATCGTGCTTGAAACGCCTTAAATCGTTATTAAGCTGCTCGGTTTGTTTGTAATGGCTTATCTGGTTTTCAATCTGTTTTTCAAGTATGGAGTTGATATTGTTGTAATAAATTTTTGATATGCAGTTGGATATCAGCGCCGCCGCCATTGCTATTGACAGCCCGACAATTACGATAGGGAAGGCGCTTATAAGAACATTGTATACATTTTTTTGGTCAGTTTTGTAATTCAGCGCCTGAAGCATAAAAACAAGCGACGCCGTGTTTAACAGTGTGATGACATAAACCTTGACGGGAAGAAGCCGTAGTACTGTTTTAATTTTGACGGAATTTCTTTTTTTGAGGAGCAGGAAGCACAAAAGCATGCCAAGCCTTAATACAATCTGAATAGACGAACTTAATACCGAGTTGCTTATATTCAATGCAATAGCCAGTATGTTGTTTATCATCGAATGAATAAGGTCAACAAACAGCATGGTTGCAAAGAATGCGAAAAAGCACTTTTTAAAGGATATCCTCGTCAGAATTTTTGTGATAACAGGAAATTTAATGTAGAAAAATACAAATGAAATAATGTTGTAGCTGTTTTCTATATGGAAATACAAACCAAAGAAAACCAGAGTTAAAACTGTGAATACGGAAAAAGAAATGATAGTTTTGAGCTTGCTCGGAACGGCTGTTTGCTGATAAAACAGTTCCGAAAACAGCAGTATGTTGATAAGCAGTATAATATCAGATACTGTGCATAATAATACGTCGGCCATATTTATCCTCTTTTCAGATTGCTGTCCATTATAAATTTAAGGAAATTAGTTCTGAAATCATTGTAATTGTTTCTGCTTAATTCGGCTTTTTCTCCGTTGTCAAAAATGATGTTTTCCTTATCATAACTGCTTATATGGTCAAAATTTACGATAAAGGATTTGTGAACCCGAAAGAATTTGGTGTCGGTAAGCAGCTTTTCGAATTCTCCTATGCACTTTGAAACTTCATAACTGTTTTTGGTTGTTCGTATCAGCGTATGTTTTTTTCTTGCTTCGGCGTATATAATTTCAGAGTGAGGTATATTCCACGTTTTATCCTTTGTAGGAATAACAAGCTTCTTTTCGTTCTCCTTTGACTTTCTGTAATCATCCAGTGCTTTGTAAAGCTTTTCCATATCAAGAGGCTTTACAAGAAATCTGAATGCTCCGACTGAAAAAGTGTCATATACAACGCTGGTATACGAGCTTAAAAAGATAATGGTTGTATCGTCGTTGTTCTTTCTCAATATTTCCGAGGTTTCTATTCCGTCCATATCTTTCATCTGATAATCCATAAAGATTATATCGAATATCTCGTTGGATTCCAGCAGCTCTTTCCCGCTTGTAAAGCAGGTGGTATATAAATGAGGAATATTCTTATCCCTGCCATACATGCACAGGGCGTCCTTTAGTTCCTTGTGCAGCACAGGTTCGTCATCGCAGATAGCAATATTCATTTTATCCCTCCTATACGTTTTTTTCATTATAACATTTTTCGACGCATTTATCAACAAAAATGCACAAATTTTGCATTTCGTTCCTCTAAAGCTACCGTTCGTTCCTTTCATATGTAATTTTTTATAAAAAAATATTATCATAGCCTTGTACTAAAAAAAGGAGGATAAGGCTATGAATTTCTTTGATTTTCTCTTAAATTTATTTTTTGGAGGCTAAGTGAGGTGGTTAGATGACCATAATTCGGAATCAGTATATATCTGTAAAAAATGTTCTTTCGTATCTTACCCGCATAAGCAGCAGGTCGCTCGGTGATTTTTTTGATTTTATCCGTCAGAACAGCAGTGCGCTTGATTTAAACGTAAATGGAAAGATAATGTTCTATATTATAGGAATGCATGACGTTCCCGGGGATATTACCATGGATATAGAAGTGCTTGTTCCTGTTGACAAATCATTTGAAAGTAACGGAAAATACATTTACAAGCCCGAATTCAGACTTGAAAATGCGGTAGGGATAAGGTATTACGGCAGTTATAACGGTCTGATTTCAGCCCAGAAGAAAATCAGTGATTATATCGCTGACAACAAACTGACGCCTATAACAAATACTTATTGCATAGTTGATAAAAACGAGGGTGACGACAGCATTGTCAGTCTTTATGTAGGCATTAACGGAAATATACTGTAAAGAAAACCTATCCGCATGATGATTGTTTTGCGGATAGGTTTTTTCTTGTTATCTGATTTGTCAGATTCCGTTTGCCTCGGAAAGCGTAATTCCGTTGCTTCCGAGAGGAATAGCGTGGTCAAGACCGACGAATTTACCGTTCTGCTGCCACAGAACTTCCTTAACGAATGCGTATTTTTCTTCGTCCCATGTTTTGAAATCATCAAGCACAAGGCCGCCTGTGTCGCCCGAGTTTGCGTTGAAGCACCAGAAAGTATGGTTAAGTTTGTTTTCCTTTATAAGTCTGCGCATATAAGTCATCCATGTAAGGTTGGGCTCCTTCATGAAGCCGCCCCATTCGCCTATAAGAAGAGGCGCAGTGTTGTTCTTGTGTATATAGAACCAGTTGTCCTGCCAGCAGTCTTTCATAAGACTGTCAAAAGTGTAAGTTCCTTCAAACCAAGGCTGGCGATATACGGTAGGGCCGTAGTCGTGCGGCGAATATACGAGCTTATTCTGATATTTGCCGAGGTTTATCGGATAATCCTTTACGCCACGCAGATTTCCACCCCACCAGTTAAAGTGGTAATCATTCTTGTCAGTTGAATGGTAATCTGAATTTGACGAAAGATTCTTCGGATATATTTCCGTTCCCTCAACAAGAATGAGAACGTTCGGATTTTTTGCGAGTACTCGTGCGGCGGCAGTTTCGGCAACATATTTCCAATTGTTTGCGTTTTTCGAATCATTCCAGATAGCCGCACCGCTGCCTTCGTTCTGTTTGCCGTGAGGCTCGTTCTTGAGGTCGAACGCTATTATTGTATCATTATTCTTGTATCTGTCTGCCATCCATTCAAGCGCCGAGTAGAAATCCTCCGTGCTTACCTTGTCGGTGTACCATAAGTTTACATTATGTCCCGACGCATTTGTTTCCGCACTGTGAATATCAGGCATAACCTTTATTCCGTTTTCCTCGGCAAGCTTCAGGAAGTAATCGAAGATTTCAAGGCTGTTCATGCTATTGAGCTCGGTATTGTAGGCGTTGTTGTAGTTTGCTCTCGGATATTCTCCCGCCGCCCACTGATTTATAAGCTCGGCGGAGATAGGCACTCTTATAAGGTTGAAACCGTGGTCGGCAATGGCCTCGACCGAGGGCTTGAGCTGACTGTTCCATAAGCCGTCAAACGTGTTTGTTCCCGTATTGTAGCCAAACCAGTTTACACCCGTCAGCCATACTCTTTTTCCGTTTTTGTCAACGATTCTGTTTCCGTCGGTGTAAAGCCAGTCGTCGCCCTGTACCGCCTTGTCGGAGCGTTCAAGGAGCGTGCTTACGTCGGCAGACTGATTATTGCTTCCGCTCTGCTGGTTATTCTGGTCGTTCTGGTTATTTTGATTGTTCTGATTATTCTGTGCGTTCTGGTCAACTTTTCCTGCTTTCACCGTACAGTCAACTCCGTTCAGTTTTGCTTTTTTTACTTTGAATGCGGTAGTTGTACCGAGGTTACATCCTGCAACAACTGTGCCGCCGTTGTTTATTTCGCCATTGTATTCGGCATTTGTAATTGTAAGCGTATTTCCGCTTACAATGTATGTACCGTTCCAGCCCTGGCAGGAGGACAAGCCTTCAATCTCCATAACGAGCTCCCAGCCACTCACGCTGTTTCCGCTGTTATTCGTAACGCCGAACTGAACTCCGTACATCAGTTCTCCCGAGCTCTCCCATGAATTGTCTACGGAGTATTCAACCAGTATTCCGTCGATTTTTTCGTTTTTGGCGGCAGTTGTAGTCTGGGCAGAAGTATTTTCCGTGCGTGCGGCGGTAGTTGTTTGTGTATCGGTAACGGGTGCCGATGTTGTTTGGGATACTGCTGCCTGTGTGTTCTGTGCAGCTGACGTCGCTGTCGTCTGCTGTTCGGCTGTGGTATCTGACGAAGAAACTGCGGGAGTTTCGGCAGTAGTATCGGTCGGGGATGTTACGGTAGACGTACTGCTTGATATTTCAGTCGTTTCGGGGACATCTGTAACCTGTGCTACGGCAGAGGTGGTTGTTCCCGATACGGGTATAGCCTGCGGGAGATTTGTTATTATGAGCGCCGCCGCAAGAATTATTATTACAGCGCCCATAGCGCTGAAAGCGGCGATAATACCTTTGCCGATTTTCTTGTTTTCGGTATTTGGATTGGGTTCGGCTGTTGTGGTTTTGCCCGGAGCATTTTCTGCGTCGGTTATTTCCTTGCTTTCTTCGATTGGTTTATCTGTGTTTGTTTTTTTATTTTTACTCATAATTTTTCCTTTCATATACAAATATCGTATCAAGTATACCATATATTATTATATTTTTCAAGATATATTTACATATTTGATTGTCGGGCGCACAGCCGCAGTCCATGGGGAATTATAGTACCTGAACAATAAGCTGAATGCGGCGTCTGGTATCAATAAATAAAAATTAAAATATTTTTTTAAAAATAACGAAACTTTTTGCGGAAAAAAATGTTATACTTAATAGAGGACAAAAAAGGAGGGATGAAATTGGAGGATAAGGACATAGTCGAATTGTTTTTTAATCGCTCGGAAAAAGCAATAACCGAGATGATGGACAAATACGGACGCCTGTGTCACGGTGTGGCAAGAGGTGTGCTTCGAAGTGAGGAGGATAGCGAGGAATGTCTGAATACCGCCTGTATGCGTATCTGGAATGCGATACCGCCCAAGAGACCCGAAAAACTTGGCGGGTACTTCTGCCGTATAGTAAGAAATATTGCTATTAACGAATACCATAGAAATAAAAAACGGGCAGATAATGAAACAGATACCGAGCTATGCGAGATAATTCCTGCCGAGCGGACAGTAGAGATAGAGTATGACGCACAGGAAATATCCAGACTGATTAACGAATTTCTGGAAAAACAAAAAAAGAAAAACAGACAGATTTTCGTGAGCAGATACTACATGAGTACATCGTTGTCGGTGATAGGGGATATGCTCGGGATGAGCGAAAGCGCCGTAAAATCACGTCTGCACAGAATAAGGGACGGATTGAGAGCGTACTTGATTGAGAGAGGTATAGATATATGAATAATTTTTGGGAAAAAGCAATTCAGGGAATAGAGGAAAAATACATAAACGAAGCACTGGAGCTGCATGTCAGAAAAATGCCCGCAGAATTTATCCCCGCACCTGTGGAGATAGAAACATGCATTACTCCGAAAAAGAATATCTGGGCAGGAACTGCGCTGAAAATTGCTGCAGCATTTGCGCTCGTTCTCGGCGTCGGAGCAGTTCTCAAGGCAAATAACATCTGGATTTCAGATACGGGAGCAGGTGCAAATAACTGTGATTCAATGCCACAGCCTTTTAATTATCCCGAAAACACGGGCGGGGATGAAAACGAGATGTTTTATTTGCCTTGCACACGAATTGTGAATAATATTCCGGGAGACCTGCTTGATTTAAGACCGAGTGATGAGGTAAACAGCTGGATTAACTCGTTTGATGAAAAAGACGGCGGTTACGACAGCATAGATGATTACCCGAACATTTATTCGTTTATAACCTATTTTGACGTATCGAATACAGAGATGGTCGAAGCGCTTTCTTATTATCTTACAACAGATGACGAGCAGTTGAGGATTACTGCTGACGAATTCGAGCTTCTTGCCACAAGAGACAAACTGTATATAACCGAGGCGTTTGCGTC
Source organism: Ruminiclostridium sp. (assembly GCA_045579125.1). GTDB lineage: Bacteria > Bacillota > Clostridia > Oscillospirales > Ruminococcaceae > Ruminiclostridium_E. The sequence continues at coordinate 6,267 of JAZNLN010000027.1, read as the reverse complement.
GGAATACTCCATATACAAGAGCGGCAGAATTTACACTCCCGAATGGCTTTACGAGCATACCGCAGAGGACTACAAAAAAGCGGGAATCACCTCACAGGATATAATAAACCGCAAGGATTTATATGATGATTTCAGCTTTACACAAGATGCGGCGTCAGCTTTTTCTGCAAAGCTTTCCGATTTTGCGGGTGTGGAAATACCAATCGAATATTGGGCAGACAATTCCGTTGCACCGACAGAGGATGACGCAGTGGATATTACCGACGACGCAGTTGAGGATACGGATGATATCTACGAATACGAACAGGCCGAAGATGACGCTGAAATCACAACAGCTATCGACGATGAAACGGCGACAGACATACCTGCTCCGCACAGCGTTTTCGCACTTTCTCTTCTCGGTAATTCCTACGCTCGTGATGATATGCTGTATATTGATGACAGCACATGGGAAGTGTCCGATGAATACGAACTTTTCAGAAAGTTCTTCTTTGGCGTATGGTCTGACGGAGCAGAGATTTTCGCTATCGATGATTCAGCTCGTTCGATTACTGCGTTCGGCGGATTCAAGGATTTCTATACCATAGGCGATAATGTTCTTGTGTATATTGGCAGTAGCGTATCGGGTTACGCCGATGGATGCGTTTATTGGATGAACGTAGACAACGCCGAAACTATCTATATTGCCGACGGAACACCGGGGGATTCGCCCAACGGTTTTGTGTGCGAAGAAAACGGAATTCCCCGTGTAAGAAAAGCTGAAAAAATAAGCGGTACGGTTTTCGAGCCCGAGGATGGGTATTTAAGCGAAATCAGAATCAGAGAAATGGCAGAGGAATATAATATAGAATACGACATGTTCGTCAATTTTGAATTCGAGGCCGAAAACGGAACCCAGTACCACAACACCGATGACTTCAATTTCAATTTATATCTTGTATCCGAAACGGAGGACAGAATTGAAATTAGAACAACAACAGGCAACGAGGATGCTCTGTATTACAGCGACAGGCTTACAGATGTGTCGGTCGTTTTTGAAAAATCAAACGGCGAATGGTCAAGAACTGTTACAAAGCTTGACGTAATCTGCCTGGAGGCAGAAGAACAGCAGTCAGAAGAACAGTTTATCGGATCTCTGTGCTTTGACACAGCAGATGACCTGAATATGGATGCTGAAATTGATTGATAAGGCTTTAGACCTGCGTATTAGCGCAGGTCTAAAACTTTTATATGAAAAACCTTGTTGCGTGTACAAAGAAAGTATCTGTCGCAAATAATGCCTTTTCTTTGTTGCAAATTTCGTGTTCCTGTGATATAATTAAAAAAATAACATTCTGTTCCTATAAGCAGTATCAATTTCGGCGCTGATGACGTGACTGAAAAGCTGTATGGGCATTATGAGGTGAAAAATGGGTATATCGAAAGAAGAAAGAATAAAAAAGCTCAAGAAAAAACATATATGGCCGTCTGTTCTCGGATTGGTTATAATTCTTTTTGTGTTCAGTATTATTTTGCTGGCGGGAGTAAGTCTGTCCGTTCTGGATATTGTAAACAGAAAAATGATGGACAGCAGCAGGATGTCCGTTAAGGTTGCAGATCTTTTTGAGGAATACAGTCAGGACTCAAAATCCGAAATCGAACAGACAGTGTTATCTCACATAGATATACTTGAAGAAATCGAAGCGGTGTCCGTAATTGATACGGACAAAAATCTGGTTTGGTCCAGCAGCGGTGAATATCCCATAATCGACGAGGTCGGAAAAATCGAATATCTCTCGGGAATTGCGGAAGAAGAAATTACTGTTATTCTTGCCGAAGATGAGGGACAGATATTCACCATCGACGACGGCGAGATTGCTATTGCTCACGACGCTGTCGGCACAATCTTTAAAATGTCCGAGTTCGATCTTTCCGCTCGGTTTGCGAATTTAAAGCTCTGGCTTATTATTCCTGTAAACGGCATGGATGTTATGATTCTGAATAACGTCACAGTATATTTCCAGGATTTTGTGATGATGATTGCCTGTGTCGTTCTTTGCGGAATATTGATTTCGATTTTTGTAATATACTATCTGATTTCTGTTATCAGCATGGTGTTGAGCATGCGTAAAACTACAAAAGTTCTTTATACCGATATGGCGACGGGCGGAGATAACTGGCTGTCGTTTATCAAAAAAGGTACAAATCTCCTCAGGAAAAACAGCAGAGGAAATCTGAATTATGCCATGCTGCACCTGGAAATGCGCAAATACCGCAGTTTCTGCACATGCTTCGGCGTTAATAAGGGTCAGGAGCTGATAGAGAGGTTTTATGATGTGTTGCGGAAGGAAATTCAGCACAAGGAAGTAATGGCGTACCAGGAGAATGCAGAGTTCGGACTTTTACTTTTTTACACGGATACAAGTCAGCTTGAGGCAAGGATTCAGGCGATAGAGAATGCGCTCGGTACAGTATTGCCTGGAATGAAAGTGTACTTCGGAGTAGGTGTATATCTGATTCAAGCGGGCGAGTGTGATGTGGAACAGTTATATAATAATGCAATGATTGCCTGCGAAATGTTAGGTGATGAAACAGAAAACAAGACTGCATTTTTTGATGTTGAAATGAATAATCGGAAGCTCTGGGAGCGCAGGGTAGAGGATGATATGGAGCGTGCTCTTGTAAACAGAGAGTTTCAGGTATATCTCCAGCCGAAAATCAGCACGTCGGAAGAGGTGCTCGGCGGTGCGGAAGCACTTGTTCGCTGGATTCATCCGACAGAGGGTTTTATCCCGCCCAATCGTTTTATACCGATTTTTGAAAAGAACGGTTTTATTTTAAAGCTTGACGACTACATGCTTGAGGAGATTGCAAAGGTGCAGGCGGAATGGCTTGCGGAGGGACGTAAGCTGGTGCCTATTTCCGTCAATGTTTCAAGAGCTCATTTTACCAGGGAGGATCTCGCGGAACACATCTGCGCCATTGTGGACAAATATCAGGTGCCGCATAATGTAATAGAGCTTGAGCTGACGGAAAGTGCTTTCTTTGATGATAAGAATGTGCTTCTGAATACAGTGCAGAAGCTGCGTGCGGCGGGATTCCCCGTGTCTATGGATGACTTCGGTGCGGGGTATTCTTCCTTGAACTCATTGAAGGAACTTCAGATTGACGTTTTGAAAATCGATGCGGATTTCTTCCGTGGAGCGGATGTGGGAGAAAGAGGCCTGCTGATTGTGTCCGAAGTTATCGACCTGGCGAAGAAATTAAACATGAAAATTGTTGCCGAGGGCATTGAAAGCAGAGAACAGGTAGAATTTCTGACAGAGCAGGAATGCGACCTGATTCAGGGATATTTCTACTCAAAGCCGATGCCTGTTTCAGAGTTCGCTGAAAAATACGGCGGCGTATCGGTTTAAGCCAATACATAAAAACAAACCTTTTCATGTGAGTGCGGACACCACAAAGCAGTATTGTGTACCCCTGCCATTTTGTCTGCTCTGTTTTTGAAGGAGCACCAAATTCTGATTTATAAACTAATATGTATAACCGCATCCGGAATTGACCTGGATGCGGTTTTGATTGTATTACGAATAACAGATTTCCCGCAGCTTATATCACGCATACTGCCATTGCGATAACCAAGAGTAAACCCGGAACAATATACTTTCTTGGGTTGTGCCATAAATCGCTTTCGGTTTTGTAATCTGTAATTGGGAATTTCATTTCCATAATAACAGCACCTAAAGCACCCATTAAAGCGAATATAACCGCAAATACGATATTTTTAATATCGAAGCAGCCTGTCTGTAATCCGAAGCTTACAAGATAAAAAGTGTAGGCAATCAGATTGTTCACAGCGATAAAGAAAAAGTAGGGCAGACAGAACATGCGTGTACCCGACGGAAGAAAATAAATAGCTTCTCTGAGGGAGCGGTCAGCGGAAATAAGTACACAAAGGGGTGTGTTTATCGAAAGGATTGCAAAGCCCATAGGCAGGAAAGCGGTTACGCCCGATTCAACCATAAAAACAGGAAGAACAATTCCCACAACCCACATAGTGGCAGTGTTTATAAGGTAATTCCTGCGTGCAGTCATATAGCGGAAAAGGTATTTCCATACGCTGTGTCTGCGTGAGCTTCTGAGGGCTGTGCTTGAGGAAAAGCTGTTGATGAAATTGTAGGGATTTGCAGATAAAAGAACAGCCGACGATATAATCAGATTTACAGAAAGAATAATAAGTGCGTATTCCGTAAAAATTGTCGCAACCGAAACTGCTGCCCATATAAAGCCGATGATACGGTATTTTTTCATAGAGTATACGGCAGACGTCACAAGAATACCGTTTAAGGTACAGATAAGTATACCGATAATTTCTGTTACAGCAGGAGCAGATACCGCACAGATTACCGAAATCAGAAGTGCGGATTTTGTGATTACGGTATAAATTCCGTAAGCGCCGATATATGAAAAAGTGAAGCTGTGTTTTCTGAACGGAAGCATTGCTATACCGCTAAGTTCTGCAAAATTCTCAGATGATAAGGAATGCCACATAATTCCTGCGGTAAAGGTGGCTGACATGAGATATTTTATAAAAGGAGCAATCTGAATTTTTATTTCCGCCATATACAGTCCGAAGAAAACTATGGCACATATTGCTATATATTTCAGGATTTTTTCAAAGCCTTTACCAAACAGTTTTCTTTTGAATACGTTAAATAACATTGTCAGTTTTTAATACCTTTCTTATACGTTCGGCGGTTATTTCATCACTTGCGAAGGTGCGTGAAATCCTGCCGTTTTCAAGCACCATAACCCTGTCAGAAGTGAGGGTTATGCTTTCGAGAATGTGGGACGAAAAAAGGAGAGTGCCGTGTTGCTTATAATCTGAAATAAGGCTGTATAAAAACTCCGTGCTCTGAAAATCAAGCCCGTTTACGGGCTCGTCAAGAAACAGCAGGGGAGCTTTCAGAGCGAACGCAGTTATAAGGTTTACCTTTCGTCTGTTGCCCGTTGATAAGTCCTTTAAAAGCTTGTTTTCATACTCTTCAAAGTGAAAGCCCTTTACAAGCTCCGATACATCGGGGAGCTTTTTTCTGTAAGAAGAAAAAACATAGGAGAGATATTCTCTGAAAGTAAAATACCCGAATGAGTTGTCCTCCGAAAAAACGGTGTAACGTTGATTTTTGAAATTGCTGTTGCGTAAATTTATTGGGTTTCCGTCAAAGCTTATGCTTTCGGCATTGTAACCCTCAAGCAATCCTGAAAATATTTTTATCAGCGTGGTTTTTCCTGCGCCGTTAAGACCTATAAGTCCTACAATTTCGTTTTTGCTGAGGTCGAGGGAAAGCTGTGAAAGAATATTGTTTCCTTTTTTGTACCAACCCTCAAGGTTTTTTATTTCTAAAATCATTTCGCTCATTGCTTGTTTTCCTTTTCTTTTTTTCTCATATTGTTTGCAGAGCATAAATAAACAAAACCTGCGATAACTCCGATTGCTGTCATCGTATAATTGGCTGTGAAAAGACCTGCCACTGCGGCGATAAACCAGATAACTGCGATAATTGTTCTTGTAACAGCGTGTCTCATAAATAGTATCCCTTTGGCAACTCCGCATTTTATTCCGCAGTTCTGAAACAGCGGGAGCAAAAAGCTGTGCGGAGCCTACTGATTTCCTTTCGTTTGTGTTTTGTTGTATTTACACAATAGCATAAAAATAAGCCGTCTGCAGAAATGTCCGCAAGCGGCAGTTTTTTGTCCGTGAATTGTTTAGAATGACATTGTGGCAACCGCTGTGAAAGTGTTGTCCTCTGCGGTTGTGGTGATAGTTCCGTCATATTTTGCGGCGGCAGTTCTTGCGCTTTCCACGCCCCAGCCGTGAAGCCCGCCGTCGTTTTTGGTAGTTTTTAGCTTACCGCCTGAAAGGTTAATTTCACCGTTAAAGGTATTCACAACTTTTATAATAACCATACGGTTTATTCTTCGTATTGTCAGGCTGATACGGCGGTTTTCTGTGCAGTTGTCCTTTCGCACGGCGTCAAAGGCATTGTCCAGTAAATTGCCCAACACCGCACATAAATCCGCACCGCCAATATTAGTGTTTTTCGGGAATTCAATCTGTGTTTCAAAGCTTATACCATCATTTTCCGCTGTGGCAATCCTGCTGTTTATAAGATAGTCAACCGTTTCGTCGCCTGTCCATACGGTTGACGCAATACTGTTTACGGGTTTCTGTAAATTGTCAAGATATTCTATGGCCTTGTTATATTTTTCAGCGGTAAGAAGACTGCG
>JAZNLN010000026.1:0-11375 GCA_045579125.1 Ruminiclostridium sp. | reverse complement strand
ACGCTATACATAAATCTTTGCTTTTGTGCAATCCATCCAAAATTTCATAATCCCCCTCCCACAGACTTAAAAATTCGCTTGAATTTGTAGGTACTTATGAAGGGGGTGTTTTTCTACACTTCGTAGCCGCAAGGCAGAAAGGAGCTAAATGATTAGAAATGTATTCTGGAATACCGCCGTAGCAAGTGAGGACACCGCCTCACTTGCCAAAATCATTTTCAAATATAAGTCTGGTACATTATAAATTCTGTTCGAAAACAAAATCATACAAGAACAAAAGGCAAATAGACAACCCAAAAGAGGAGTGGGTGATTTTTGAGAACACCCACGAGCCTATTATTTCGCAGCACGATTTTGATTTGGTACAGGAGCTTCGCAAGAATAAACGCAGAGTTCAGAGGTGTGGGGAGGCCAACCCATTTTCGGGAATGGTTTACTGTGCGGATTGCGGCAGTAAAATGTACCTTTGCAGGTCGAAATACCTTAATGACGACCAAGAGCATTTAAAATGTTCAACTTACGCACACGACAAGGAAGCCTGCACGGCGCATTATATCAGAACGGTTGTATTAAGAGAGATTGTTCTGAAAGAGCTTAACAAGTTGCTTGTTACGGTTAAGGAAAATGAGGATATGTTTGTTCGTGAAGCAATGAACTCTTCGGCAGAAAAGCACTTCTCGGAAGTTAAACATGCAAGAAAAATGCTTGCCCAAGCCGAAAAAAGAATTTCGGAACTGGACAAGCTTTTTACAAGGCTTTATGAAGATAATGTCAGCGGTAAGATTTCCGATGAACGATTTTCAATGATGTCCAAAGGCTACGAGGACGAACAAGATAGGCTGAAACAGGCTGTCAATGAATTTACTAAATTCATTGAAACCAACGAGCAGAAACATACTGATGTTGAGCAGTTTCTGAAAATTGTCCGTAATCGTACAGAACTCAAGGAACTTACGCCAGAAATTATGCACGAATTCATTGAAAAGATTGTTGTTCACGCTCCCGACAAGTCCAGCGGTCACAGAAAGCAGAAAATCGAAATCCATTTCAGATTTAATGTTGCCACAGCTACGGTTGTTGCGGATAGCTGGGAGTATGACAAAAAGAAAAAGGCTGCGTAGGATTACTACGCAACCTTTGACTTAAATTCTAAATACTTCTTTATCGACCCCGTGTACAAAACGGCGGGGTTAAAAACTTCTATATGGCGGACGCACCAAGCGCATTCTCACGGGTTTTTCTGTTTTATAGCCTCGTTTATTCCTTTTCGGAAACGATTGTTTTTATGTGCAGTTCTTCGAGCTGTTTTTCGTCTACCTCGGCGGGGCAGTCGGACATAAGCTCGCTTGCGTCCTTGATTTTCGGGAACGCAGTTACGTCACGCAGGCTGTCTGCGCCGCAGATAAGCATGGAGAGGCGGTCAAGGCCGATACCCATGCCGCCGTGAGGCGGAGCGGCGTACTTGTATGCGTCAACGAGGAAGCCGAACTTTGCGTCGATTTCTTCCCGTGTAAGTCCGAGAGCGTTGAACATCTTTTCCTGGAGCTCGTAGTCGGTAATTCTGATAGAGCCGCTGCAAAGCTCTGTGCCGTTGAGCACAAGGTCGTATGCCTTGGCGAATACCTTTTCGGGGTTGGTGTCGAGATACTCGATACACTCGTCAAGCGGCATTGTGAACGGATGGTGCATAGCGTCCCAGCTGCCTGTGTCCTCGTTGTATTCGAAGAACGGGAACTCCGTAATCCAGAGGAAGTTGAAGCCCTCGGGGATGATGTCGAGCTTCTTTCCGACATTCAGACGGAGAGCGCCGAGAGTTGTCTGAACGGTTTTTGTCTTGTCTGCCACGATAAGCGCAACGTCGCCCTTTTCGCAGCCGAGCTTTGCGAGTATTCCGTCAAGCTCGCCCTCTGCCATGAACTTTGCGAACGAGCAGTTCGGAGCGTCGTCAACCCAGCGCACATACGCAAGGCCCTTTGCGCCGATACCCTTTGCGTACTCGGCAAGCTTGTCGATTTCCTTTCTCGTGAGAGCTGCCGCCGCATTCTTTGCGACGATACCGCAGACGCTGCCGCCGTTCTTTACTGCGTCGGCAAACACTGCGAAGCCGCTGTCCTTTACGGTTTCGGAAATGTCGGTTATCTCCATTCCGAAGCGTGTGTCGGGCTTGTCGGAGCCGTAGCGTGCCATAGCGTCGTTATATGTCAGTCTGGGCAGGGGCGTGGGAATGTCGATTCCGAGCGTTTCCTGCATAAGTCTTTTTATAAAGCCCTCGCCCATTTCGAGAATGTCCTCAACGTCAACGAACGACATTTCAAGGTCAATCTGCGTAAACTCGGGCTGTCTGTCGGCACGGAGGTCCTCGTCACGGAAGCATCTCGCAAGCTGGATGTATCTGTCGAAGCCCGAAATCATAAGCAGCTGCTTGTAAATCTGGGGTGACTGGGGCAGAGCGTAGAACTTGCCCTCGTGCAGTCTTGACGGCACGAGATAGTCACGGGCGCCCTCGGGAGTGGATTTTATCATCATCGGCGTTTCGATTTCGATAAAGCCGTTCTCGTAGAAATACTCACGGGCAGTTCTTGCGATTTTGCCTCTCATTATAATATTGTCCTGGAGCTTTTTTCTGCGCAGGTCGAGGTAGCGGTGCTTGAGGCGGAGCTCCTCGTTTACCTTGGTTTCGTTTGTTATTTCGAACGGAGGCGTGTTAGCCTTGGAGAGGATACGGAGCTCGCTTACGAGAATTTCAACGCCGCCCGTCTTGATTTCCGCATTTACGCTCTCACGGGCACGGAGCAGACCCTTCGCCATAAGTACATACTCGCTCTTTACCGTTTTTGCCTTTTCAAAAACGCTCTTTTCCGTTGTTTCATCGAACACGAGCTGAACTATGCCCGTTCTGTCACGCAGGTCTATAAATATAAGACTGCCCTTGTCACGCACACGCTGCGTAAAGCCGCCGACAACGACCTCGTTTCCGACGCCCTCTACCTCGCCGCAGTAGTGCGTTCTTTTAAGACCTTTCATTAAATCTGCCATTTTGCTGTTCCTTTCTTACTGCGCCGCCGCAGTATTCCCCTCGGGGAGATTATATAATCCGATTACGGATACATGCTGATTTCCGAGCCCTGTTCGCCGTCGGCTGTTTCGCCGCTTTCTTCGTCCGTTTCGATTTCGTTTCCGTCCTCGTCGAGTCCGAGCAGTGCGTTTTCGCACTCAATCTGCGCCTTTCGGAGCTTTTCGAGCTCCTTTTCGAGCGTTTCTATCGTATCCGTTATTCGGTTGAAAAGCTTGTAATAAAGCTGTTTTTCGGTTTTCATCCGCACGTTCCTCCGCTTTTACTTTCTGAAGAAAAGCACGCCGAGAGTACCCTTGCCGCAGTGGCTTGTAATCGTACAGCCCGCAATGGTTTCGTATATTTCCTCAAACGGCTGGTACCGCTGTATTTCACGGTACACCTGCTTTACTGCGTCCTCGGGGGCGTGCGTATGGGTGATAAAAATGCGCTTTGTGTCGATGTCGGGGCGCTCACGCAGACGTTCCGCAACGTATTCGCAAAGCACCTTGCCGAGCGGTCCTCTGTATTTTTTTCCGACGGACATTTTACCCTCACGCACCTCTATACACGGCTTCAGGCGGAGCAGATTCGCTCCCAGCGCCGCAACCGTCGAACAGCGGCCGCCCTTTCGGAGATAATCCACCGTGTCGATTACGAACGACGATTCGACACGCTTTGCCGCTTCTTCGAGCCGTGAGGCGATTTCCGATGCAGAATAGCCCTGTTCGGCAAGCTCCGCCGCCATAAGCACGAGATGTCCCGAGCCTGTGGAGAGGTTTCTGCTGTCGACGGGATACACGCCGCCGCCGATTTCCTTTGCCGCCAGGACTGCGTTGGCGTGCGACGACGACATGTCGCTGCTGATGTTTATGTGAACTATCTCACGACCCTCGTCGGTGTACTTTTTAAAGCATTGCAGATAATCGTCCATGCTTACTGCCGCAGTTTTCGGGAGTATGCCCGTTTTTGCGACATGCTCAAAAATGTCCTCGGAGGTGATGTCGACGCCGTCCCTGTGCTCCTCGTCGCCGAGGTACACATAAAGCGGAGTTACCGTTATGTCGTATTTTTTTATCAGCTCGGCGCCGAGGTCGCATGTTGAATCGCAGGTAATTTTAATGCTGCCCATAATTATTCTTCCTTTTTGTTTATTCGCTTTCGGTTGTTATGTCAAGAGCCGCATAGTCGATTTCTGTCGGCAGCTCCTTTTTCCATTCCTCTGTCTTTCCGAGGATAAGCTCGGACTGCTTCTGATACACGAGGTATTCCGAGATAGACTCGCACACCGCCGCAATACCGTTTTCCGTTACCTCGCCCTCCTTCATGTAGCACAGAATATGTGCGCCGAAGTCGGAAACGACGATGCCCGAATGTGCGCCTACGGTTTCAATCGCCATAGCGGCTTCGTAGAACTCGGCAGGCCAGTTGCCTGAGCCGGGTACGACAACGAAATCCGTTGAGCCGAGGGAGTCCTCGTTGTATTCCGCCTGTACCTCCTCAAAATCCTTTCCGCCGTCAAGCAGAGCGAGAATTTCCTCCGCTCTCGTCTTTACGTTTTCCTCGTAGGTCTTGTCACGGAGCGCATCTGCGCTCTCGTTGTCGCCGCCGTTGCGGTGTTCCAGAATTTTCGTCACCGTTTCCATCTCAAAGTTCAGCAGAATGTGACGTACGGCTCTTGAGCCCTCGGGAACGTAGACGTAGGGGTATATGCTGTTGTTTTCGTAAGAGGAAACGTCCACCTCGTACGCCGCCTTTGCCTCCTCGGTGTAGCGGTCAACCAGCTTCTGTACTTCGCCTTCGTCAATGGTTATGTCCTGAATGAGGGATTCGTCGTGCTTGTAGGAGAGGTAGCCGTTTCTTTCCCATATATAGTAAATATCGCTTGTAAAGCCGAACTGTGCAAGAAACTCGTCAAGCAGCTCCTGCTTCTTTGCGGAGAGCTGTTCGTCGGTATAGCCCTCGCCGAGAGCGGTTTTCGCCGTTTCTGTGAAACGGTCAAGACCTGCTTTTTTTGCATTTTCCGCCGAAGCTATTATTGTATCGCAGTCAGCGTCGGTGAGAGCCGAGGGCGTGAAGCCGGCCTCCTGCGCCTTGCGGAGGATAACTCTTTCCTGCGTGAGGTAGTCGATTACGTTTTTGCGGAGTCCCTCGCAGTACGCCTTGTTTTCCTCGGAGTCGGGGTCGATTCCGCTTCCGTACAGCTGAAGCCTGTATTCAACCGCAAAATCGTTGTATTTTACCTCAAAATCCTCGGGATTTTCCGCATTTGTGCCGTCGGCAAGCTTTGCCACAACGGCGCTGTCGATAGTGCTTGCGGGATAGAGCGGAGCGGTTTTCAGCATTTCGGCAAGTGCAGCCGTATCGGCGGCATTGCTGTCGGGAACTGCCGCCGCAGTCGTCGTAACGGCGGGAGCTGTTGTGGTTGTGGTTGCGGCAGTATCGCCGCTGCACGCTGACAATGTAAGCATAGCGGCAATGATAACCGCCGCAGTAATTTTCTTTTTCATCTTTTTCCTTTCGATTTCCGTTTTTTTCTTGTTTTATGCGCCTTCGGACCGTCGGAGGGCATACCTACACATTATTGTATAATCATTATAGCACACTTTGCAAAAAAAATAAAACATTTTTTTAAAAATTTAATGATTTTTTTTATTTTTTATGTTATAATGATAAAAAGTATCCCAAAACGGAGCCCGTCCGGCAAATCCGCTGCACGCAGAATAAGCGTTTTTTCTCGTTTTATTTGTGCGTCGGGGGACAATACTGCTTTATGACCCCATACCAAAACATCTGCTTTTCAGGAGCGTGATATTATGAACAGTAAAATTAAATATTTCATACTGCTTTTAAGCTGTATATTTGCATTTACCGCCTGCGACGGAGGCGAACAGCAGACCGAGGACACGAGCGACACGTCCGTCACCTGTGCGACCGACGAGGACGGAAACGAAATTCCGCCCCCCGCTCCGACAAAGGTCGGCTTCGTCTACAACGGGCTGGTTGAAAACGGCGGCACGATAAACGAGTTCGAAGCGGCAAGGGAACAGATTGAAAAGGCGCTCGGCGTAGAAACCTGCTACATCGAGAGCGTTCTCGTCAGCGATTTCGCCGAGGCGGCGGATATTCTGATTGCGGACGGCTGTAATGTAATCGTGGCGGCGAGCACGAAATACTCCAACGTTGTCAAGAAAACGTCACAGAGCAACGCCGACGTCGATTTCATAAGCTTCGGCGGCGACAGCGCCCTCTCCAACCTCGCTTCGTTCCAGAGCAAGCTGTACCAGACGGCGAACGTATGCGGCCTTGTTGCGGCGTACAACAGCGACAGCAACGTGCTGGGAATACTCTGCGACCCCAACTGCTATATGGCGTACACCATAATCGACGCTTACGCTCTCGGCGCAAAGGAAATTACGGGCGCCGCAACCGATATACGCCTCAACTGGGCATTCTCCGACCAGCAGAAGCATATCGAAGAAGCAATAGACGACCTTGTTTCACAGGGCTGCGACGTTATAATGTGCTATACGGAAACCGACTTTGCGGTTGAATACTGCGAGGAACTGGGCGTTAAGGTTATCGGCAACAGCTATAACATGCCCGAGCTTGCTCCCGAAAACTGTCTTTCGGGCTTTTTCCTCAACCTCAACACATACCTTGTTGACACGGTGCGCTCCATTAAGAACGACCTGTTCACAGGCTCCGTATACGAGGGCGGCATTTCAGAGGGCGCAGTCCGCCTTGTCGACATAAACACCGCCCGCTGCTACGAGGGCACAAAGGAAGTCGCTGACACGCTCCTCGGCTATGTAAAGAGCGGAAGCTCCGTTATTTTCATGGGCGAAATCAAGGACAACAACAATACCGTAAAGGTAGAAAAGGGTCAGTCGCTCAAACATTCGCAGTGCGTTACAATCCAGTGGCTTGACAGCGCTGTGCGCAGAATTATCGACTTTACCGAACCCGTGCTTGAGCCTGTAACCCCCGATTTTGACATAAAGGGCAAAAATCCGATGTTCGCACAGACCGAAACCGCCTCGGCGGAAACACAGGCGCCCGAGGAAGCTCCTGCGGCATGAAAACGCTGATTGCCGCTAAAAACGAGGGCATATGCTCGGTTGTCGCCGAAATGCTTTCGGACGGACGGGGAGAATGCGTCTGCTTTACCTCGGGAGAAGAGGTGCGGCGGGAAAATCCCGCAGACTTCGGGCTTATCGTAATATCTACCCCGCTTTCCGACGAATTCGGGTTTGACCTGTGCGCTTACCTGCACCGACGTACCGACGCCGCCGTGGTTGTGCTCACAAAGGGCGAAATCGCCGACGAGGTGAGCAGGAAAATCCGCTTTACGGGAGCCGCAGTCGTCGGCAGACCCGTTTCGGGCAGCACTCTGCGGCAGGCTGTAAAAAACGCCGAAATCCGCCGTGCAGGCGGAGAAACGGAAAACGCACGCCCCGAGAACACCGACGACGCCGTTGTCGGAAAAGCAAAGGCTTGCCTTATGCAGTACCTCAAGCTGTCCGAGGAACAGGCGCACCGCCATATTCAGAAACAGGCGATGGACCTCCGCACAAGCCGACGGCAAGTCGCCGAGGATATTCTGAAAATGTACGGCGGAGCGACGCTGTGAGCGGGATGTGTGCCTCCGCAAACAAAAGCTTTCAAACTACTTGATTTTTTCGGAGCAATAGTGTATAATAGAAATACTGAACTTTTGCCATACAGGCAGAGCCCTTGATTATGGGCGCAGGCCCTGTGCAAAGCCGTACCGTGAACCATGTCAGGCGGGGAACCGAGCAGCATTAAGCGTCATACGACTTGTGCGCAGTCAGCCTGTGTTCATAATCAAGGGCTTTTATACGGATGGAGGTGGAAAAATGTATCTTGCGCTGTACCGCAAATACCGCCCGCAGACCTTTGCGGACGTAATATCGCAGGAGCATATCACCACCACCCTCACAAACCAGCTTAAAAACGGCCAGGTCGCTCACGCTTATCTTTTCACGGGCTCAAGAGGCACGGGAAAGACAACCTGCGCAAAAATTCTCGCAAAAGCGGTCAACTGCCTTTCGCCGAAAGACGGAAATCCGTGCCTTGAATGCGAGCAGTGCGGGGTCGTTGACGAGGGCGTTTCCGACGTGCTTGAAATCGACGCTGCGTCCAACAACGGCGTTGACCATGTGCGGGCGCTCCGTGACGAGGCGATGTATTCGCCCGTAAGCTGTAAATACCGTGTCTACATCATCGACGAGGTCCATATGCTTTCGGCGGCGGCGTTCAACGCACTGCTGAAGCTTATAGAGGAGCCTCCCGCCCACGTTATTTTTATACTTGCGACGACCGAGGTGCATAAGGTGCCTGCGACGATTGTTTCAAGATGCCAGCGTTTTGAGTTCAGACGAATTGACATAAACGACAGCGCCGCACGGCTGAAGGATATTTCCATGACCGAGGGCGCCGAGCTCGACGACAGCGCCGCATACCTCATAGCAAAGCTTTCCGACGGCGGTATGCGTGACGCACTTTCCCTCCTCGACCAGTGCATTTCCGTCAGCCGCAGAGTAACTGCGGAGATAGTCCGTGAATGTGCGGGAGTTGCGGGAAACGACCATCTTTTTGAGATAGCCGACGGCATTGCGGCGGAAAACACCGCCTTTGTCCTCGACAGGCTCAATTCCCTCACCGCCTCGGGCAAGGACATAGTAAGGCTTACCGAGGAAATGATAGGACATTACAGAAATCTTATGCTGCTGAAGGTCAACAGCGGAACGGAAAAGCTCGTTTCCGCCGTACCCGAGGACATTCAGCGATACAAGGCACAGAACGAAAGCTACTCAATCAGCGGTATTATGCGCTGCATAAACATTCTTTCCGACTGTCTTAAAACGCTTTCGGCAAGCAGACAGAGAAGCGTAGCGGCGGAGATGTGCATGATAAAGCTGTGCTCTCCGAGGCTTGACGGCGACGTCACGTCGCTGACCGCACGGATAGAAGCGCTCGAACGAGAGCTGAAGCTCCTGCGTGAGCAGGGAGTAACGGCACGGCGTGAGCCGAACGTTCAGCCCGCACCTGTTCCGACGGCCGCAGAAAAGCCCGAGCCGCCCGCCCCGACTCATACCGAAGCGGCAAGTACGAAAGAAAATGCGCCCGAGGAAACGGCTCCTCCCATGAGGCAGAACGATACGGCGGACGAGATACCGCCGCCGCCCGAGCCGCCTGTGCCGCCGGCACCGACAGCGCACGAAGCACCCGCACCGACGGCAAACCCCGACACAGCGGCAACGCAGATGTTTGACGCCGCAGAGGGCGTGCAACCCCCGAGCGCAGATTACAGCAGAAGCGGCGAGGTAAACGAGTGGGCGGATATTCTTGACAGCCTGCCGTTTTCCATAAATGTTCTCATCGGCGGAACGACCGCATTTTTCAGCGGAAACGAAATCGTCGTCGAGGGAACTCCTATCGCAAAAAGCTTCGTTGTCAACGAATACAACAAGCAGATAAGAGAAGCGGCGGAGAAAATTCTCGGAAGAAAATACGCCGTTGTTGCGGCTCCCGACGTCGTTGAGGAGCGGCATGACAAAGTTTCGGAACTCCTTGCTTTTGCAGAAAAGCAGGGAATAACAATAAAGAAAAAATAATCTGAAAGGAATTAAAAACAATGAGAGCAAGATTACCCAAGGAATATCAGAACAAGGGCGCAGGCGACATGAACAGCATGATTCGTCAGGCGCAGAAAATGCAGGACGACATCCAGGCTATCCAGGCAGAGCTTGAGCAGACCGATTTCACAGAAACTGCGGCAGGCGGCATGATTGAGCTGACCATGACAGGCGGCAGAGTGCTCAAGGAAGTAAAAATCAACCCCGACGTAGTTGACAAGGACGACATCGAAGGTCTTCAGGACATCATCATCGCAGGCGTAAACGCAATCCTCACAAAGGTTGACGACGAGAGCGCCGCAAGAATGGAAAAGGCAACAGGCGGCGTGAGCCTCCCCGGTCTTTTCTGATAAAAAACAAGTCTGTACCGCATCTTAACGGGTGCGGTACTGTAATTTAACGGAGGAACGATTATGGCGGAATACAACTCCCTGCCCCTCCTGCGCACCGCCGAGCAGTTCGCAAAGCTGCCCGGAATCGGAATGAAAACTGCGCAGAGGCTTGCCTACTATGTGCTGAATATGCCTGTCGAAGAGGTTGAAACGTTTGCGGAAACGATGCTTTCGGCAAGGAAATCCGTCCGCTGCTGCAAGCAATGCCTTAACTTCACGGAGAGCGAAACCTGCTCAATCTGCGGCGACGAGCGGCGTGACAGCAGGATTATCTGCGTGGTCGAATCGCCCAAGGATATTTCTGCATTCGAACGTGCGGGCGGCTTTAACGGCGTTTACCACGTCCTGCACGGACTGCTGTCGCCTATGGACAACGTCGGCCCCGAGCAGATTCGCATAAAGGAGCTTATGGCACGTCTTGCGGGAGATGTTGACGAAATAATCATGGCGACCAACCCGACGGTTGAGGGCGAAGCGACCGCCTCGTACATCAGCCGCATGATAAAGCCGCTCGGAATAAAGGTGA
This sequence comes from Ruminiclostridium sp., assembly GCA_045579125.1. Classification (GTDB taxonomy): domain Bacteria; phylum Bacillota; class Clostridia; order Oscillospirales; family Ruminococcaceae; genus Ruminiclostridium_E. The sequence goes on along the minus strand of JAZNLN010000026.1, from coordinate 743 downwards.
CACGCCTTGCGTACGGACTGCCTGCGGGCTCGTCGCTGGAGTACGCCGACGACGTGACGTTATCAAGGGCGCTCGAATACCGCAACGAAATATAAACAGACACGACAACAGCCTGACGGGAGTAAATCCTGTCGGGCTGTTTTTTATGCGGCGTGCAGCCGAAACCGCATGCTTTTTGCAAAAGTCTGATTTTTAACGCAACGTAAACATTTCTTCAAAATTTCTCAAACAAATCCCGATTATAATACAGTCATAAGATACGGAAAGGATGAGAAATATGGCAAACAGATTTGAATACACCTACTCGGCTTCCGCAAATGCGGAGGTTGAAAAAATCAGAAGAAAATACGCTCCCCGTACATCGGAGGAAACGGTGCTTGAGCAAATCAAAAGACTTGACGGAAGCGTCCAAAAAGAGGCGGCGGGCTGCGCACTTGCCATAGGCATTCCTGGCTCGCTTATAATGGGTCTTGGAATGAGCTGCACAATGGTATGGACAAATTTTCTGATACTCGGGATTATTATCGGGATTATCGGCATAATAATGTGCGGTGCGGCATACCCGATATACAAAAAGACGGCCGAAGAAAAACGTGCGGAAATCACTCCGCAGATTTTAAAACTGGCCGATAAGCTTGAAATTTCAGACACATCCCGCAGACATGCGGGCAGCCGTGTAGCGCACACCCCGCACAAACACAGCACCGCCACGAGCGAAGCGAGGGCGACGAACGGAGTGAGGA
>JAZNLN010000025.1:0-13106 GCA_045579125.1 Ruminiclostridium sp. | reverse complement strand
CCGCGTTTGTAGTATAATATAATGTATATTGGGTAAATAGAGTTATCGAAAGGGAAAGTATATGGATAAATTTACCGAGCTCAGGGAAAAGCACAAAAAATTTGTATATAACAGCTACGAAATACATAAAGATGGATTCAGTTTTGATTTTTCTATCGACGATTATCATTTTTATCCGAGCTGGAACTTTGACGAAAAGTATCTTTCGGGAGAATACGACCGTGATTTTGTAAAATATATAGTTTTTAATATAGGCATGATTGAGCTTGTAAGCTATTGGAAATGCGCATGCTGTCCGACGGTTGAGGTAAACTGCGGTTATCTCGATGATGAGCAGATACAGTGGTTTAAAAAGCTGTATTATAATGGCCTCGGCGAGTTTTTTTACCGTAATGAAATACAAACTGATATAGATAGTTTTATGAATATCGTTCCTAAATTCCGAAAAACTGCACGTTTTTCGGAAAGCGTGCAGTTCAGCGGCAGCGGCTCGCTTATTGCAGTAGGCGGCGGTAAGGACAGTGTTGTTTCTATGGAGCTGCTGTCCGAATATAAAAAGGATAATCTTTGCTATATGATAAATCCCAGAGGCGCTACGCTTAATTGTGCTGCTGTCGGCGGTTATAGGGAAGAACAGGTTGTCGGAGTTCACAGAACTATCGACAAGACATTGCTTGAGTTAAATGCCAAAGGTTATCTTAACGGTCACACTCCGTTTTCGTCGATTGTTGCGTTTTCGTCTTATCTTTTTGCGTATCTCACAGGAAAAAAATATATCGTTTTATCTAACGAGAGCAGCGCAAACGAGGCAAATGTAAACGGTACTGATGTCAATCATCAGTACAGCAAAAGCACAGAGTTTGAACGTGATTTCAGAGAGTATACGCAGAAATATCTTCTTTCCGAGCCTGATTATTTCAGTTTGCTCAGACCTTGGAGCGAATGGCAGATTGCAAAGAAATTTGTGGAGTATCCGCAGTATTTAAGCGTATTCCGCAGTTGTAATGCAGGCTCTAAAAATGATATTTGGTGCGGAAAATGTGCGAAATGTCTGTATGTTTATATCATGCTTTCGGCTTTTCTCGACGATGAACAGCTTATCAGAATTTTTGGCTCGGATATGCTTGATAATCCCGAGTTTGAAGATATGTTCAACGGTCTTGTTTATTCAAATTATGACAAGCCGTTCGAATGCGTGGGAACAAGAGATGAAATAAATCTTGCTCTGGTGCGTTCGTATGAAAAGCGCAAGGATGAAAATCCTCCGTATCTCCTTATAAAGTTTATGGAGAGATTTGACGGTAATTTCATTGAGCTTGATGATTTCCTTGACGATGATAATTTCGTCCCCGAGGAATTTATCGGACTTCTGAAGTAATATAATTTACTGTAAAGGATTTTTTATGACGGAATTGCTTAATTATTTCAGCGGAAAGCGTGTGCTTATTCTAGGCTTTGGCAGAGAGGGAAAATCTACGCTTGATATATTAAAAAATGCCGATTGTTCAGTTGGTATTGCTGATATGAACAGAGATAATCTTTCGGGGTATGAGCAGTATGAACTGCATTACGGCGAAAAATATCTTGATTGCCTTGACGATTATGATATTATAATGAAAACCCCGGGGATTGCACTTTTTGATAATGTTTCCGAAAGCGTTAAAAGTAAGATTACAAGTCAGACAGACTTGCTTCTTAATTTCTGCAAAAGCCGTATTATAGGCGTTACAGGCACAAAGGGCAAATCCACAGTTTCAAGCCTTATTTATCATATCCTTAGAATGTGCGGAAAAAAGACAGTTCTTGTCGGAAATATAGGTGTTCCTCCGCTTATGAGGCTTGATGAGTTTTCTGATGACACAGAAGTTGTATGCGAAATGTCCTGTCATCAGCTTGAATATATTACTGCATCTCCGCAGATTGCTGTGCTGCTTAATGTGTACGAGGAGCATCTTGACCATTACACAGGATTTGAGGCGTATCGAAATGCAAAGGAAAATATTTTCCGCTATCAGAAAGAAAATAGCATTTTAATATCCGCAAAGGAACTGTCCGAAGATATTTCGGATTGCAGGGCGAAAAAGTATCTTGCATCATTAACTGAAAATGCGGATATTTATTATGATGAGAAAAATCTGTATGTATGCGGAAATACCATTCCGCTTGACAGGATAGACTGCAGACTATGCGGAAAACATAATATTTACAACATCGGAATAGCTGTTGCGGCGTCGCTTGAAACCGGCTGTGCGCTTTCGGATATACTTGCGGCACTCCCGTCGTTTGAATGCCTTGAGCATAGACTCGAACGCTTTGCTGTAATCAATGGTGCGGAGTATATCAACGACAGCATAAGCACGATTCCTCGTACGGCGATAGCGGCTGTAAAGGCGTTTGATAAGGTTGATACAATCATTATCGGCGGAATGGACAGGGGAATATGCTATGATGAGCTTGCGGATTTTCTGAACACGGGTATTGTCGAAAATGTTATTCTTCTGAAAGACAGCGGATACCGTGTAGGAGAGCAGCTTTGCGGGGATAAAATGAACGTATATTATGCGAGTGATTTTGACGATGCAGTTGCTTATGCGAAAAAAGTGACGAAGGTGCGTTGTCTGCTATCGCCCGCATCGGCTAGCTACGGCTTTTTTAAGAATTTTGAAGAGCGTGGCACATATTTTAAAAAGCTTGTATTGCTCCATTAGCTGTGAGGTTAATATGGATATAAAAATTGGCGATGTTCTGAAAATGAAGAAAAAACATCCGTGCGGCTCGTACGAAATGCAGGTTTTGCGTGTAGGCGCAGATTTTAAGCTGAAATGCGCAGGCTGCGGACACGAGATTATGCTGCCAAGGGGCAGATGCGAAAAAAATATAAAATCGGTAATGACCGAAAAGGACATAAAAAATGCTTGAAAAACTTAATTTGGCAGAAAAAAGATATGAAGAAATAAACGAAAAACTTACCGATATTGAGGTTATCAATGACCAGGAACAGTATCGTTCTCTCATGAAAGAGCATAAAAGCCTTACGCCGCTTATTGAGAAATTCCGTGAATACAAAAAAGCGGCGGATGAGTTCGAAGAAGCTAAATCAATGCTTGACGAGGGCGGCATTGATAAGGACTTCAAAGAAATGGTACAGGCTCAATACGACGAAAGCAAGGAAACGATAGAGAAGTGCACCGAGGAACTGAAAATCCTTCTGCTGCCCAAGGACCCTGATGACGACAGAAATGTTATCATTGAAATCCGAGGCGGTGCAGGCGGGGATGAAGCTGCATTATTTGCTAACTCTTTGTTCAGAATGTATACGATGTATGCACAGTTGAAAGGCTGGAAAACTGAGGTTATTTCTGCAAATCCCACTGAACTCGGCGGCTATAAAGAAGTAAGTTTTTCTGTTGAGGGCGAGGGTGCTTATGCAAAGCTGAAATACGAAAGCGGCGTTCATCGTGTTCAGCGTGTTCCCGAAACAGAAACACAGGGCAGAATTCATACTTCCACAATAACTGTTGCTGTTCTTCCCGAGGTTGAAGAAGTTGATGTTGAAATCAATCCTTCCGACCTTGAAATTCAGACGTATCGTTCAAGCGGTGCGGGCGGACAGCACATCAACAAAACGGAGTCTGCAATCAGAATAATTCATCACCCGTCGGGTGTTGTTGTGGAATGTCAGGAAGAACGCAGTCAGTTCAAAAACAAGGAAAAAGCGATGAAAATGCTTTATTCCAAGCTTTATGAGGCAAAGCAGAAGGAACAGACCGATAAAATAGCGTCGGAGAGAAAAATACAGGTCGGCACAGGCGACCGTTCCGAAAGAATACGCACTTACAATTACCCGCAGAGCAGAGTGACAGACCATAGAATAGGGCTCACGCTTTATAAGCTTGATGCAATACTCAACGGCGACTGCGATGAGGTTTTTGAGGCGCTTGCAATTGCCGACAGAACGTCCAAGCTGGCAAGCAGCGGAGAATAAACAATGAAAGAAGATGTGTAATGGATACGCTATTACTTAAGGCTTGCGACGAATCGCTTGAAATTGCGTCAGAGCTGATAAAAAAAGGCGAAATTGCGGCTGTTCCGACAGAAACTGTTTATGGACTTGCGGCAAATTCGCTTGATGTTTCTGCGGTGAGAAAAATATTTGCTGCCAAGGGGAGACCGCAGGATAATCCGTTGATTTCTCATGTCTGCAGTATTGACATGCTTGAGAAAATTGCCAAAAATATACCTGATATTGCATATAAGCTTGCGGAGAAATTCTGGCCCGGCTCGCTGACGATGATTTTTGACAGACAAACAGACATGCCTGCCGAAACATGCGGCGGTCTTGATACGGTTGCTGTCCGTATGCCCATGCACAAATGGACGCTCACGCTTATTGAAAAATGCGGAGTGCCGCTTGCGGCTCCGTCTGCGAATACTTCGGGACTTCCAAGTCCTACCTCTGCGCAGCATGTTATGAATGATATGAATGGCAAAATTCCGTTGGTTGTTGACGGCGGAATATGCTCGTGCGGGGTTGAAAGCACAGTTATCTGCTTTATAGACAAGAAAATCAGAATTTTACGCCCCGGTGCAGTTACCGCTGAAATGCTGCGGGAGTTTGCAGATGTTGAAATTGATAATGCAGTTCTGAATAAGCTTGAAAATGACGCTGACGCAATTTCGCCCGGGATGAAATACAGACACTATTCTCCCAAGGCTGAAGTTGTTGCCGTTGAGGCAGAAAATGATACTGCGTTTGATGAATATGTAAAAAATAATTCTGACAAAAAAACGTGCGTTCTCGGGAAATGCTCATCGCAATCGGTTTTTATTCTTCCGTATGGTAATACTGCGGAGGAGCAGGCAGTTCATCTGTTCGACAGTCTGAGAAAAGCTGACGAGCTCGGATATGAAAGAGTAATCGTTCGTGCGCCGCAGAAAAGCGGAATCGGACTTGCTGTGTATAACAGGCTTATCCGTGCGGCGGCATTCAGAGTTGTAAAGGCGGAAAATAATGACTGATTTTGACAATCTGACGGTTATAGGTCTGACAGGAATGTCAGGGGCAGGAAAAACAACGGTTTGTTCTTTTTTTGACGAATACGGAGTTAAGATTATTAACTGTGATAAAATATCGAGAGATGTTGTTAAAAAAGGAAGTCCCTGTCTTGCTGAACTTTGCAAGCACTTCGGTCCATCCATTGTAACGGAAACAGGGGAACTTGACCGCAGAGGGCTTGCAGGGATTGTTTTTTCGGACAATAACAAACTGCGTCTGCTTAATGCGTTGATATATCCGTATATATGCTATCGTATAATAACTGATGTTTTGTCTTTTTCAAAAAAGAATATACGTTATATTCTGCTTGACGCTCCGACGCTTTTTGAAAGCGGTGCAGATGATTTCTGTGATGTAATTGTCAGCGTTGTAGCTGACCTTGAAATCAGTAAAGCTCGTATAATTGCCCGTGACGGTATAACGGCAAAAGAAGCGGAAAACAGACTAAAATCGCAGAATACTTCCGAATTTTATCGCAGACATTCTGATTTCTGCATTGAAAATAACGGAGATGAAGCTGTATTAAAAACGGCTGTATTGCAGATATTAAAGAATATAGAGGTAATAAATGAGAACAGGTAACGGCAAAAAATATTTTTGGGCTGTTATTGCTGTGGCAATAATCGCCTTGGTTATTGCTGTATGCATTTCGGGCGCAGAGATGTATAAAAAAATTCAGCATCAGTATAAGCTGTCGTCGCACCCATTGGAGTATTCGGAGTTTGTTGAGAGGTATTCGGATGAATACGGAGTTGATAAATATCTTGTTTACGCTATAATAAAAACAGAAAGCAGCTTTGATGAAAATGCCGTTTCGAATGTAGGCGCAAGAGGACTTATGCAGATTATGGAGGACACCTTTGACTGGGTGAAGTTCAGACTTGGCGACGAAGCGCAGGTGTACGATGATATGTTCACGGCGGAGGAGAATATACGCTACGGCGCATATCTGATTGATTACCTGTACGAAAAATTCGGGAATTTTGAATGTGCGGTCGCAGCATATCACGCAGGAGCGGGAAGTGTTGATTCGTGGCTGAAAAATCCCGAGTATTCCGCTGACGGAAAGACACTTGATGTTATTCCTATAAATGATACTTCACACTACTTGAAAAAAATAATTTCAGCTTATGAAATTTATAATGAATTATATAACGGAGGTAAAAACAATGGCTAAAGCAACAAAGAAAACAAAGGACATCACAGCAAAGGAACTGAAGGAAAAGTTATTTTTAAACAGAAAAAATTCAGGTCTTATCTTATCTGATGCAGAAATAAAAAAGGCCGATAAATTCTGTGACGGATACATGGATTTCCTTGATAACGCAAAGACAGAGCGTGAGGCGTGCGCCGAGGCTATAAGAATAGCCGAGAAGGAAGGTTTCAAGCCTTTTGACAAAAAAGCAAAGTATAAAGCAGGCGATAAGGTTTATTTGAACAACAGGGATAAAGCTGTTATTTTTGCTGTAATGGGTAAGAAAAGTGTTGCAGAGGGTGTTAATATTGCAGTTGCGCATATTGACTCTCCCCGTATCGACCTTAAACAGAATCCGCTTTACGAGGATAGCGAGCTTGCACTTTTCAAGACTCACTATTACGGCGGAATTAAAAAATATCAGTGGCCCGCAATGCCGCTTGCGCTTCACGGCGTAATTTACAAGGCAGACGGAACAAAGGTTGAGGTAAAGATAGGTGAAGACGATAACGATCCCGTATTTGTTGTTACAGATTTACTTCCTCACCTTGCAGAGCAGCAGTACAAGCGTCCTGCGGCACAACTTATCAAGGGAGAGGAGCTTAATATTCTTGTTGGCTCACGCCCGTTCAGAGATGACGAGGCAAGCGAAAAAGTAAAGCTTGCAATTATGATTCTGCTTAACGAAAAATATGGTATTACAGAATCTGACTTTATATCCGCAGAACTTGAGGCTGTTCCTGCATTCAAGGCGAGAAGTGTAGGCTTTGATAAGAGTATGATAGGCTCTTACGGTCACGACGACAGAGTTTGCGCATATCCTGCGCTTATGGCAACGCTTGCATTAAAGGGGGCGCCCGAAAGAACTGCTGTTACTATTCTTACTGATAAGGAAGAAATCGGCAGCGACGGAAATACAGGTCTTTGCAGTAAGTATACGGAGTATTTCATTTACGACCTTGCTGAAATGGCAGGCGTAAACGGCAGAGATGTTCTTACAAATTCAAGATGCCTCTCCGCTGACGTAAACGCAGGCTATGACCCTACGTTCAGCGATGTTCTCGAAAGCCGCAACGCAGCATTCCTTAACAAGGGCGTTGTTGTCACAAAGTTTACAGGCTCAAGAGGCAAGGCAGGCACCAGTGATGCAAATGCAGAGTATGTATATGAAATCAGAAAGCTGTTTGATGATAATGACATCATCTGGCAGACAGGCGAGCTTGGCAAGGTTGACCAGGGCGGCGGCGGCACAGTTGCAATGTATGTTGCAAATATGAATGTTGACACCATTGATGTCGGCGTGCCTGTTCTTTCGATGCATGCTCCGTATGAAGTAGTTGCTAAGAACGATGTTTATATGGCGTTTAAGGCATTTGGCTGTTTCTTGAAATAAACCGTTAGCATTATTTCGCCCCGAATTTCATAGTCTTAAACAGCATATGATTTTCGGGGTGAGATACATAAACGGTACAATAAAAAAGAGAATCGGCAAATGGCTTATTATATCTGCGATTTTAATGATAGCCCTTATTATTGTTTTCGATATGGCTGTAAGGCCTGTTTTTGAGGAAACGTGTGCTTATCAGTGCAGGGCTATTGCCGAGGACGCAATAAACAAAGCTGTTTTGAGGATGCTTGAGGATGAGGAAATTTCATACGAAAGCATTGTCACGGTAAAATACGGACAGAATGGCAGTATTTCTTCGATTGAAAGCAATATTGTCGCCATGAATACAATAAAAGCGCTTTCTTCAAAAAAAATAAACGAGGCTATCGAGGGCATAGGCGAGGAACGTGTCGGCGTATCTCTCGGAACTGCGTCGGGGATTGAATTTCTGTATGGACAGGGACCTGTTATGACGATGGGGCTTGTTCCTGTCGGACACGCAGAAACGCAGTTTAAAAGCCGTTTTGTATCGCAGGGTATAAATCAGACCCTGCATTCCGTATATATGGAGATTAACGCCGAGATAGCCGCAGTTGCGCCTTGGTTTACGGTTTCGGCAAATGTATCGACGGATATTGTTATTGCGGAAACAGTAATAGTAGGAAATATTCCCGAAAATTACACCAATATATCCTTTTGAAATGGAGATCCCGATGGATTTTGAAGTAATCAGAACTGAACACAACGAACTTTGCGAAAAGCTCAATAAGTATAATTATCAGTATTATGTGCTTGACGCTCCGACTATTGACGATCGTGAGTATGATATGCTGCTGCGCCGTCTCGAGGAAATCGAAAAGGAGCATCCGCAGCTTGTGACGCCTTTTTCTCCGACGCAGAGAGTCGGAGGTTTTGCTGCGACAACCTTTGAGAAGGTGACTCATGCTGTTCAGATGGGCTCTCTCCAGGATGTTTTCAGTTTTGATGAATTGCGGGAGTTTGATGCTCGTGTTCAGAGAGAGGCTGAAAATGCGCTTTATGTTGTTGAGCCGAAAATAGACGGTCTGTCTGTTTCCCTTGAATATGAAAACGGTATTTTTACACGAGGCTCTACGAGAGGCGACGGTTTCGTGGGAGAGGATATAACCGAAAATTTGCGGACTATTAAAAGCATTCCTATGAAATTAAACGAGCCTGTGCCTTTTATAGAAGTGAGAGGCGAGGTTTATATGCCTAAGAAAAGCTTTTTAAAGCTTATACAGCAGCAGGAACATGACGGACATCAGCTTGCAAAAAATCCGAGAAATGCTGCTGCGGGTTCATTAAGACAAAAGGACAGTGCAGTTACTGCAAGAAGAGGCCTGGATATATTTGTTTTTAATATACAGCAGATTGAAGGAAAGGATATATCCTCTCATAGGCAGTCTCTTGAATATATGCGTGATTTAGGTTTTAAGGTTATTCCGAACTACGAAGTTTTTTCGGATATTGACAGTGTTATTGATAAAATAAATAAAATAGGTGAAAGCAAATCCGATAACGCCTACGATATAGATGGTGCCGTTGTAAAAGTTGACAGCTACTCTCACAGAAATCTGCTCGGCTCAACATCAAAGGTGCCGAAATGGGCGGTTGCATTCAAGTATCCACCGGAGGAAAAAGAAACAAAGCTGCTTGAAATTGAAATAAATGTAGGTAGAACGGGTGCGCTCACTCCTGTTGCTGTTTTTGAGCCTGTTCAGCTTGCGGGCACAACGGTTTCCAGAGCCACGCTCCATAATCAGGATATTATTTCAGAACTTGACATTCGTCTCGGAGACACTATCGTAGTGCGGAAAGCGGGAGAAATTATACCGGAGGTTGTAAAATCCGTAAAGCATGAGGATGACGCTACACCGTATTTTATTCCCAATAAATGTCCGATATGCGGCGCAGATGCCGCAAGGGATAATGACGAGGCAGTTGTTCGCTGCACTAATTTTGACTGTCCGGCACAGCTTTTAAGGAATATCGAGTATTTTGCGTCAAGAAACGCAATGAATATTGAGGGTCTTGGAGAGGCTGTTGTTCAGCTGCTGGTCGAAAAGGGGCTTGTTTCAACTGTTGCGGATTTGTATATTCTTAGTGCGGCGGATTTATTGATGCTGCCGAATTTTAAGGAAAAATCTGTAAATAATCTTCTTGGTGCAATAGAAAAATCCAAAAGCAATGAGCCCGACAGACTGCTTTGTGCGCTTGGAATAAAGGGAATAGGACAGCGTTCCGCACGACTTCTTTGCGAGCATTTCGGATCAATTCGTGATATTATGAAGGCGACAAAGGAAGAAATCGAAGCTATTGACCAATTCGGCGCAGTGCTTGCTGAAAATGTCTATAATGCATTCAGAGAGCCGCACAGAATTACGCTTGTTGACAGGCTTGAGGAATACGGCGTAAAAATGAGTTTTGAGGCGGTAAGCAAAGGAACTGCTTTTTCGGGTATGACTTTTGTTATAACAGGCACTCTTCCTTCAATGAAAAGGGAAGAAGCGAAGGAATTTATCGAATCCAGAGGCGGAAAATGCAGCGGCTCGGTTTCCAAAAAAACCAGCTATGTACTTGCAGGAGAAGAAGCAGGCAGCAAGCTGACAAAGGCAAATGAGCTTGGTGTTGCTGTTATAGACGAAGAAACTTTGCTGAAAATGGCGGAAAACGGATAATAACTGTATAAAGCCAGACTTGATTGAAAGGATTTATAATGAAAAGGATAATTATACTGATTATTGCTGTTGTTCTTCTGTTTGGCGGCGGATTTTGCCTCACTCAGTTCGGAGATTTACAATACGAACAGAAAACTTCGTACAATTATGATACACAGACTCCCGAGGCTTCTGAACAACAGACTGATGTGACAACGGTGTCTTTCTCAGAAACGGCTACATTTTATGACAGGGATTTAGCTGTCGAGCTTACTTGCTCCGACAAAGATGCAGTTATATATTTTACCACCGACGGAGATGACCCGACAGTTGAATCATCGGTTTATTCATCGCCTATTGAAATTGCTGCACGTTCAACAGTCAAGGCAACAACAATAAAGGCGATAGCTGTAAGCGGAGATGAAAAAACGGATATTTTCCTTAAAAGCTATGTAACAGGCAAGAAAGTATTTGAAAGATTTGATCCGTCTACGCTTGTTTTTGTTTTATCAACAGATTCTTATAATCTGTATGATTATTATTATGGTATTGCTACCGAGGGCTACCTTAGGGATGAGTGGCTTGCAAATGAATATGAGGGCGGGGAAATACCATATAATGCACCTGCTAACTGGTACATGAGCGGCAGAGAGAGCGAACGTGATATGTATGTCGAAGTGTATGACAGTGAGGGAAATCAGCTTATTTCGCAGGCGGCAGGCGCAAGAGTTGTTGGCGGTTATTCTCGTGCAAATGAGCAAAAGTCGTTCAGACTTATTGCAAGAAACTCATATAGTGAAGGAAACGGTAAGTTCAAATATGCCTTTTTCCAAGGAGCTACCGATTATTTCGGACAGCTGGTTTCAAGATATGACAGAATCACACTGCGAGATAACGCAAATGACAGAGAGTTTGCAAGTATCCGTGACGAAGTATCAATGCAGCTTGCGGCTGACGCAGGATTTCCCGATACACAGGAAACAAGACCTGCGGCGGTTTTCCTTAACAGTGAATATTATGGTTTTGCATGGCTCCACGAGGCTTATTGCGAAGAATATCTTGAAATGACATACGGAGGCGTCGAGGAAAATTATCAGATTATCGGTGCTAAGGAAAAAGAGCTTGACGAGGATACTGACCCTGAAATTGCCGATGATTACTATAAACTGCTTGAGCTCGCCGAGAGCGGTCTGACCGATGATAAGAATTTTGAAAAATTCTGTAGCATGATTGATATTGATAATTTTATGCTGTATTATGCAATTCAGATTTATATTGATAATAAAGACTGGCCCGGAAACAATTATAAATTATGGCGTTATGTTGCAGCCGAGGGCGAGGAAAACGAGTGTGAGTTGCTTGACGGAAAGTGGCGGTTCTTGTTCTTTGACGCAGAATATGCGTGGGGCTTGTACGGAGCAGGGTATCGGGATAATACTCTGAAGGCAGTTCTTAACGGCTCTCATATGCAGGGGGATTCTCCTATGTTAAAGGCACTTCTGGAACGTGATGATATGAAACAGAAGTTTGCAAATACGGTATGTGACCTTATCAGCGGAGCATTCAATCCCGAGCATGCACTTGAGGTTATAGAGGAAAAGATAACGGAATGTGACGTTGAATGTATGTATGCGCTTAATTCGGGTTATACTTCCGAATGGGCAAACGAGGGTACTTTTGCCGACAGCCGACAGCAAATCAGAGATTTTGCGCAAAAACGTCCGAACGTAATGTATAAATCTATGTCTTCTGTTTTTGAATACCCTCAGGAATACTACACGATAACGGTTGAAAATCCGACAGGCGCTGTATCAACACTCTCGTCACGGATAATCAAGGAATCCGGCACAATAACGAATACATATTATCAGAGCTGTGATGTTGATTTTGAGGTAGATGTATACGAGGATTACAACTTTGGCTGGCTTGAAATTAACGGCGAAAAGCATGACGGAAATAATGTAACGCTTTCATATGATATGGCCGACGAAAACGGAAACATATTTATAAAGGTCTATTGCACAAAGGGCAAAACCGAAAAGAGATTGTATATCAGCGAGGTATATACAGCAGGTGACGGAGATTGGATTGAGCTTTACAACTCAAACTCTTCCGATGTAACAACTAAAGGCCTGTATCTTTCCGATGATGTATTACAGCTTAATATGTACAGAATACCAACAGCTATTGTAAAAAGTGAAAACACTATTATTATTGTATGCAAAAACAATTCGGAGATAAGTTCGCTTAAAAAAATGCAGACCAATTTCAGTCTGAAAACAGGCGAAACGCTGTATCTATCCGATGAAAACGGCAAGATAATAAGTCAGGTTGAAATCGTTGATATGGATGATAACGAATCGCTGTCATATCGTGCTGACGGAAATTATCATATAGGCGAAATAAGCGAAAACAAATATACAGAATAATGCCTGTGGTATAAATGCAGCATAAAAGTAAGTAATTAAATTGATTTTTATTAGAAATCTCCGTCGTTTGCTGAAACGGCGGAGATTTTTCATATAAATTATTAGCAGCTGTGTCAAAGCTGCCATTTGTAACAGAAAATAACCTCGCAGCTTTGTAACTGCGAGGTTATATACTTTACAGTGAATATACAAGAGAAAGTCTATTTTGAATCTTTATTACTGATTATTGATCATTGCATTGATGTCAGCAATCTGTGCGTCAATGTTTCCGATGTTGTTTTCACGCATTGAAGTCGGATCGTAGCCATGTCGTTCTGTGAGCCAAGGAGTTGCAAAGCTGTATTGTCTTCCTAAGACCGCT
>JAZNLN010000024.1:0-8542 GCA_045579125.1 Ruminiclostridium sp. | reverse complement strand
CGCCGCACGCTGAACATGTGCTGTTTTGCACTTTGTTTGTGCGTCGGGGTCAAAACTGCCTTATGGCGCCCACACTAAAGGGAACCCCTTTGGGCGATTCCCGCCTTTTATAAGAAACAGCTAACCCCGCAGTTGCAAAACGGCGGGGCTAAAAGCTTCTATATGATGGGCACGCTAATGGTGTAGGTGTACCTGATTTTACATTATTACATTAAAATAGCCCCTGTGATTAACAGGGGCGCATTTGGTACCGGAGATGGGACTTGAACCCACACATTGTTGCCAATAACGGATTTTGAGTCCGTCGCGTCTGCCATTTCGCCACTCCGGCATATTAACGTGACTAATATTATACCACATATGATATGCTTTGTCAATATTTGCTTTGACAATATACGGTTTTTATTTACTCATCCGATTGGTCCTAATAACAAAAAATCCCGCAGTATGATTATTTATCTTGACTATTGGGGTTTTATATGATACAATATATTGTGGGTATGCGTATATTTATGTCAAAAAGGAGCGATTGAATTTTGGGAAAGCTGATTGTAATAGAGGGACTTGACGGCTGCGGCAAAACAACACAGCTTGAACTGCTCAAGGAAAGAAACAAGGAGTTCAATTACATAACCTTCCCATACTACGAAACAAACAGCGGTAAAATCGTTTCGGATTATCTGCACGGCGTTTTCGACGAAAAAAATGCCGAGATAAGCTGTTATTCCGCAAGCGCATTCTACGCAGTTGACAGATACACAAGCTTTAAAACACACTGGGAAAAGCTGTATAATATGCCGAATATTCTCATTTCGGCAAGATACGTTTCCTCAAACGCAATTTATCAGATGACAAAAATAGACAGGTCGGAATGGAACAGATACCTGAATTGGCTGGAGGATTTCGAATATAATAAGTTCGGTATACCCAGACCGTCGCTCATTATTTTCCTGGATATGGATATAGATGCGTCGCAAAAACTTATGAGCGGGAGATATAACGGCGACGAGGCCAAAAAAGACGTTCACGAAAGAGATGTAAGCTTTCTGCGTGCATGCAGAGAGGCGGCGCTGTATGTTGCCGAAAAGCAGGGCTGGCATATAATTCCCTGCTGCGAGGACGGCAGAATAAGAACAATAGAAAGTATTTATAATGATATATTTGCAAAAATCAAGGAAGTAGCAAATGCTTGAATTTAAAAAGGTAGAACTATCCGATAAGGAATGGATAAGAGAGCTGCTTGGATATTCCGATTTCCGAGGCTGTGAGTATACGTTCGGAAATATGTTCATGTGGCAGGATATTTACGATATAAAAATATGCAGATATAAGGATTTTATTCTCGAACAGAACAGCGGAGGCTTTCTCTTCCCCGCAGGCAGAGGAAATATCCTTGAGGCGGTGAACACACTCCGCAGCTACTGTGCGCAGAACGGAAAAACGCTCTTCTTTTCAAGCATGAACAAAACAGGGCTTGAATTCTTAAAAGAGCATTTCGGTGACGAAATCGACATTATGTTCAGCGAGGATTATTTCGATTACATTTACAATCGCTCCGACCTTGAAACGCTGTCGGGGAAAAAATACCACGCAAAACGCAACCACATAAACCGTTTCTGCGAAAACAACTGGTCGTATGAGGCGATAACTGCGGATAATATAGCGGAGTGCGAGGAAATGAACGACAGATGGTGCGAAGAAAACGAGTGTATGAACGACGCCGATAAAAGTCTTGAAATCTGCGCCGTAAAACAAGGAATGAAAAACTTTTTTGAACTGGGTTTTTCGGGCGGACTGCTCCGTGTGGACGGCGCCGTGAAGGCGTTTACGTTCGGAGAAAGAGCAAACAGCGACACCTTCAACGTTCATGTGGAAAAAGCAATGCGTGATATTCAGGGAGCATACGCCGTGATAAACAACTGCTTTGTCAAGGAAAACTGCTCGGAGTATCTGTATATAAACCGTGAGGAGGATATGGGCGCAGAAAATCTGCGGAAAGCAAAACGCTCGTATTATCCCGCTTTTATGGAAGAAAAATTCAAGGTAAAATTCAAAAAATAACATCACAGAAAGGACACGATTATGGTTTATTGTTTTCTTGCAGGCGGATTTGAAGAAATGGAGGCAATCGCCCCGATTGATATACTGCGCAGAGCAGGCGTTTCCGTTACAACGGTAGGCATCGGCGAGGAGGTTATCAAAAGCTCCCACGGAATAGCTGTGTGCACGGATATTACCGAGGTGGATTTTTACCCCGACGAAAATCTTGAAATGATTATTCTTCCCGGCGGCATGCCCGGTACGCTCAACCTTGAACACAACAAAACCGTTCAGGCTGCGATAGATTACTGCGTGGCAAACGATAAGTATATTGCCGCAATCTGCGCCGCTCCGTCCATTCTCGGACATAAAAACCTGCTTTCGGGCAAGGAGGCAATATGCTTCCCCGGCTACGAGGAACACCTCCTTAACGCCACGATTTCCGAAAAAAAAGTCTGCGCAGACGGAAAAATCATCACAGCAAAGGGTGCAGGCGTTTCGATTGAATTCGGTCTCAAGCTTGCAGAAATTCTTAAAGGGCCCGAAAAGGCAGAAAAAATAGCACAGTCGCTCCAATGCAGATAACGGATAAAAAAACACTCCGCAAGGAGCTTATTGCCATGCGGAGAAATATGGGCGCTGACGTCAAAAAAAGCCTCGACAACGAAATATTCGATAAGCTGTGCAGGCTTGACGAGATAGAGAATGCCGACTGTGTTCTGTGTTATGTTTCGACGGAAATCGAAGTGGAAACACGGCGCTTTATACAGCTCTGCCTCGACAGAGGAAAAAAAGTTTATGTGCCG
Organism: Ruminiclostridium sp.; assembly: GCA_045579125.1. Taxonomy (GTDB): domain Bacteria; phylum Bacillota; class Clostridia; order Oscillospirales; family Ruminococcaceae; genus Ruminiclostridium_E. Next base: position 5,696 of record JAZNLN010000024.1, on the reverse strand, counting down.
AGGTGCGACGGACAGATTATGGAGTTCTGTCCGATAGGCTCGCTCGGAGAACTGAAAAAAGGCATGTACGGAATCGACGAGCCGCAAAGCGAGACGTTTTCGTATTTCACGGAGCGCTCGGTGTGCATAGTCCCCGCTCTCCGATTCAATGAAAAGAAATTCAGACTCGGCTACGGAAAGGGTTATTACGACCGTTTTCTCGCAGGGTTCAAGGGAATATCAATAGGGCTTTGCTACGAGAATTTTGTAGGTGCGCTTGCCGTTGACAAGTACGACCTGCCGACGGATATTCTCGTAACGGACAAAAGTATAAGATAAAACGGTTATCAGCCGTAAAGACAAGAACAAAATTCTGCGGCCGCTCCGCAGACGAAAGGATATAATTATGGACGAGAAGGAGTTTGACAGCGTAGGCAGTCTTTCTGATTATCTACATAAGCAGAAAGAACAGAATGCCCAGGCGGACAGAAATAATCAGGCACCGCCGCATAATCCCGTCAGAAAAGCTGACAACAGCCCGCTTTTCCTGATGAAAAATATCGAAAAGAACAAACCCGAACGAGTGCAGGAATACAAGCCCGAAAACAGCTATCCCCAGACGGCTCCCGACTCGGAAACGTCATCGCTCGAAAGCGTTACGTCTATCATTGCCTCGATAAACAAGCATAAGACTGACCAACTCGAAGGCAAGCTGATAGTGCAGGAGCCCGAGGGCTCGACGCAGATGATTGACGCCGTGAGGCCGCAGAAAATACACAGCACGCTTGACAAGCTAGATGTGAAAAAGGGTGCAGGCGACGCAACGCAGATGATTGACGCAATAAAGGATACGGAGCGTGCGGTAAGAAACCATAACAGCGACGTTATCAAGGAAAGAAAGCGCCGTGCGGCGATACGCAGAAAGCGTGACATCGAAGAACTGAAAAGGCTGAAAAAAAGCCGCCTGCGCAAGAGAACGCTGTGGCATATCGCAGGAGGAGTCATACTCTCGCTTTCGATAATTCTTATTTCGGTATTCCTCGCTTACTATGTAGTGCGTGGCGCACTCGACTTCATGGGTCTTTCCGAAGAAAATTATACAATTCAGATTGAAATACCCGAGGATGCGGAAATCGGCGAAATTGCCTCAATTCTTAAATCCAACGGCATTATCTCCATGCCCGAGCTGTTTACGTTCTATGCAGGTTTCAAGGACGAAAGCGAGCTTGTTTTCCGTGAAGGAAAACATACGCTCGGTACAAATATGACATACAGCAGCATTCTTGACACGCTTACCACAAAAACCAGCGTAAAGGAAACTGTCAGCGTCTTCATACAGGAGGGTATGACAGCGCTCGAAATTGCACAGCTGCTCGAAGAAAATCATGTGTGCAGACAAGAGGATTTCATCGCCAACTACAAGTCGCTCATGCACTACTACAACTACGACACAAGACTTGAATACGAGGCAAAGAAATTCAACCAGATGGAGGGTTACCTCTTCCCCGACACATACGAATTCTATGTAATCGAAGAGCTTAAAACAAAGTACAAGCCTGAAACAGAAGAGGAAGCAAAGAAGATGGAGGAGAAGATGACCGAGGCGGCAATGGAGGCTGCCAAGAAAATGTACTCCAACTTCAACAGCAAAATTACGGTTGCTATGTATAAGAAAATGGGCGAGCTCGGTCTTGACCTTGACGAAACAATCACTCTTGCCTCGATGGTACAGCGTGAGGCAAGCTCCGCCGAGGATATGAAGCTCGTAGCCTCAACATTCCTTAACCGACTCAACAACCCCGAGCTGTTCCCGAAGCTTGAATCGGACGTTACCATTATCTATATCGAAGAAAACATCAAATCACAGATGACGCAGAGCGAAATCAACCGCAACTCATCAATTATTTCGGCGTACAACACCTACGATGGTAAGGGACTTCCTCCCGGAGCTATCTGCAACCCCGGCCTTGACGCTATAAAGGCAGTTCTCAATGCCCCCGAAACGGATTATTTCTATTTCTGCGCCAACGAGAAAACAGGCGAGGTGTTCTATGCCGCAACGCTTGCGGAGCATGAAAATAATCTCGTACTTGCAGAACTCGTATAACAAACGGAGGTAAAAATGCCTGAATTACTTGCGCCTGCGGGCGATTTTGAATGCCTTGAGGCGGCGGTCGATTTTGGCTGTGACGCCGTGTATATAGGCGGACAGCGGTTCGGCATGAGGGCGAACCCCAAAAATTTTGACGAAGACAATCTCAAAAAAGCCGTTGAATTTGCTCACGCAAGAGGCGTAAAGGTTTATCTGACGTGCAACATCGTCCCGACAAACGACGAGGCAGACGCATTCCCCGAGTATATAAAATATGCGGCAGAGTGCAGGATAGACGCCGCTATTGCCGCAGATATAGGCGTAATGGCGATGATAAAAAAACATGCGCCCGACCTTGACATTCATATGTCGACACAGGTCGGAATAATGAATTATGCCGCCGCAAACGAGCTTTACAATATGGGCGCAAAAAGAGTTGTGCTTGCCCGTGAAACAAGTATTGAGGAAATCAGAAAAATCCGTGACAGAATACCCGACGACCTTGAAATAGAGGCATTCGTGCACGGTGCGATGTGCGTTTCGTTTTCGGGGCGCTGTCTGCTTTCGAAATATCTCGTCGACCGTGACGCAAACAGAGGCGAATGCGCCCAGCCGTGCCGATGGAAATATTTTCTCATGGAGGAAAAAAGACCCGACAAGTTCTTTGAGATATTTGAGGACGACCGAGGCTCTTATATCCTCAATGCACGGGATATGTGCATGATAGAGCACCTGGACAAGCTGCGTGACGCAGGCGTGTCCAGCTTTAAAATAGAGGGTCGTGCAAAGTCCTCCTACTATGTTGCGGTTGTTACAAATGCTTACAGAGCCGCTATGGACGCTATTGCGAACGGACAGCCCGTTCCGCAATGGGCAAAGGACGAAGTGTTCAAGGTAAGCCACAGACACTACTGCACAGGCTTCTACCTCGGACACGACGACGCAAGCCAATACTACGAAAACAGCGGTTATTTCCGTGAGTACGATTTTGTCGGAGTGGTAAACGGATACAGCGACGGCGTGCTCGATATAACGCAGAGAAACTATTTTACACTTGATGACGAGCTTGAAATTCTGCCGCCGAAGGGTCTGCCCGAAAGAATAAATCCGACGGAGCTTTTCAACCTCAAGGGCGAAAGCGTAAGAATCGCAAATCACGCTACGGAAAATCTTAAAATGCCTTACCACAAGGCCTTCCCCAGAAATTCTATAATCAGAAAACCGACGCCGATGGGCGAATGAGGTGATTAAAATTAAAAACAGCCTTACAATAAATCTTAAACGTTCTGTGATACTTTTCAACGCTCTTTTTCTCGTTTTTCTCTACACAGCAGTCTTTTCCTTCGTGTGGGAAAATTTCTACAACAGCGCAGAACAGATTTATTTCTTCAAAAACGGAAACATAATCCTTTACGGAATTTATGCGATTATGTTTTTTATACTTATGGAGCTTTACGGCGGATTTAAAATCGGTATAAAAAGAATAACCGACGTATCGTTTACACAAGGACTGTCGGTTATTATCAGCGATGTGATAATCTATCTTCAGATATGCCTTATCGCAAGAAAAATACTCAATCCCCTGCCCCTCATTTTAAGCATTCCATGCGTTATTGCGTTTTCGATTCTTTGGAACTGGTTTGTCAACCGCAGTTATACAGCCATGCTTCCGCCCGAAAAAATAATCCTCGTTTACGGCAGCCGCTCCGCACGCTCGATTGTAGTCAAGATGAGCAAGCGCTTTGACAGATACATGATTTGCAGCTGTATAAGCAGCACGGAGAGTACCGAAAAAATACTCGAAGAGGTTGCGAAATACGAGGCGGTAATAATATGCGACACGGAAAACAGAATAAGAAACGACATACTGAAATTCTGCTTTAAAAACAGAATACAGACGTACATAATCCCGAAAATTTCGGATATTATCGTACGAGGGGCGGACGAGCTGCATATTCTCGATACGCCGATGCTTCTGTGCAGGAATTACGGCATAAATCTTGAACAGCGGATAATGAAGCGTGCGATGGACATTATCCTTTCGCTGATTGCAATTATCATTGCATCCCCATTTATGCTTATCGTTGCGATTGCCGTGAAGACATACGACGGAGGTCCGGTGCTCTACAAACAGGAGCGCTACACCATCGACAGAAAGGTGTTCCGCCTTTATAAATTCCGCTCGATGATACAGAATGCAGAAGCCGACGGCGTTGCAAGACTGGCGGCAGACAACGACAAGCGTATTACCCCTGTCGGAAAATTCATAAGAAAAACCCGCCTTGACGAGCTTCCGCAGCTTTTCAACATTCTCGGCGGCTCTATGTCGTTCGTAGGCCCTCGCCCCGAACGTCCCGAAATCGCAGACGAATACGAGAAGGATATACCCGAATTTGCATTCAGACTCAAAGTAAAAGCAGGACTTACAGGTTATGCGCAGGTAAACGGCAAATACAACACAACCGCTTACGACAAGCTTCGCCTTGATATGATGTATATTGAAAACTACTCGCTTGTGCTTGACCTCAAACTGCTGTTCCTGACGGTTAAAACTGTTTTTATTGCGGAAAGTACAGAGGGTATTGATGAAAATGCCATAAATGCAATGGATTTGAGCTACAAGAACGAAGACATGAATATAATGTAACAAACGCCGCACTGCGCAGAATTTCTGCATATGTGCGGCGTTTTTTTAAAGAGATACGGGCGTGCAGCCCGAAAAAATATCGGAGTGTTTACTGCTCCATCTGCTTGCCGAAGTACATGGCTGCCGCCTGCACGAGTGCAGTCTGCTCGGGGCTCGCATACTTATCGTCCGAGTCCGACAGCATGATTACAGCGCCGTTTACGTCGCCGTGCGAAACTATCGGGACGCATGCAAGAGCATATTTGTCAACACCTTCAATGGGATTGATTTTCTTGTCATCGGCCGACCTATACAGAAATGTTTTGCGCTGTTCGATAATGTCCTCAAGAGAGCCCGACAGTCTTCTTTCAAGCACTTCTTTTTTCTGCATACCCGAAACGGCTATAACATGGTCACGGTCGCAGATAGCCGTCGGACAGCCGCCTATCTTCGTGAGGACCTCCGCATAGCTGCCCGCTGTGTCGGAAATTTCGCCCACGGGAGAATACTTTTTAAAGATAACCTCACCGTCAACATTTGTGTATATTTCAAGCGGGTCGCCCTCACGGATTCGCATAGTTCTTCTTATTTCTTTAGGTATAACTACTCTGCCAAGGTCGTCAATTCTTCTGACAATTCCCGTTGCTTTCATATATCATTATCCTTTCACGGTAATTTTTTGCCGAAACGCTGTGCGTTTCTTTAAACCTATTATTTACCGCTTATGGGGGTTTATACTTTTATTTTTAAAAGTTTGGGATATTGGTTTTTATGGATAAACGATTCACTTCATTGTTTCTGCGAAGTTTATAGTACAGATATTGTATATAAATATAAATATAATATATATTGCAAACTTTTCTATACTGTGCTAATATGAAAACAAGGAGTGATTTTATGAAACGATTCTTAGGCTCAATGCTTGGCGGCGCTGTGGGAGATGCCCTTGGGTATGCTGTTGAATCCAAAGGAATAAATGAAATCAAACAGATATACGCT
>JAZNLN010000023.1:0-17234 GCA_045579125.1 Ruminiclostridium sp. | reverse complement strand
GCATCTGTCGGCAGATAACTTTTAAACAAAATAGCCCGATATTCAATATCGGGCTGTTTTAATATATGCAGGGGATGCGGAGAAAATCCCGCTGCGTTTATCGGCGTCTCTGCTCATGCAGAGCGCAGGGTGTGTAATTGGAGGATAATATGAAGGCGAAAAGAATAACGGCGGCGGTTATATCGGCTGTGATGATGCTTGCGTCGCTGGCGGGATGTTCGGGCGGAAACGAAACAACAACTACCGCAGGTAATACAACCACAACGGTTGATACGACAACCGCCGCAGACGATATAACTGCGGCAACAACCACAACAACAGCGGCTGACACGACGGCCGCAGAGGACACAACGACAGCTGCCGATACGACAGCGGAAACAACGGAGGAGAATATGACAGCGGCCGACGTAGTACTTACAAAGGACAGCGTAAAGCTTGTCGGAAGAACATATCTTGAAAACGACGTGCTCTGGACTGCGCTTTCGGGTGCAGGCGCAGAGTTCGTATACACGGGCAAAAAACTCGACATAACCATTGTCGGCGACAGTGTTGCTTCAACTCCCGCAAACGACACGAACTATGCGAGAGTAGGCATTTACGTTGACGGCGAAAGAGTTATCGACGATATGCTCAACGAGGCGGAAAAGACATACACAGCGTTTGAAAGCGCAGAAGCAAAGACCGTGAACGTTCAGATTATCAAGCTTTCCGAGTGTGCTATGTCCACATTCGGAATAAAGCCCATTCACATTGAAGCAGGCGAAAGCATCGTACCTGCCGCAGAAAAGCAGTATAAAATCGAATTTATCGGCGACTCCATAACCTGCGGCTACGGCGTAGACGACGAGGACAAGGACCATCATTTCTCGACAGCAACGGAGGACGTTACAAAGGCGTATGCCTACAAGACGGCGCAGAAGCTCGGTGCTGATTACAGCATGTTCTCTATCAGCGGCTACGGAGTAATTTCCGGCTACACCGACGACGGAAATATCAGAGCGTCGCAGACAATCCCGCAGTACTACGAAAAGCTCGGTTTCTCCTACGGCAGCTTTACGGGCACACAGACAGCACAGTCCGTTGACTGGGACTTCTCGAATTATCAGCCCGACGTTGTAGTGATTAACCTCGGAACAAATGATAACAGCTACTGCAAGGATGACGAGAAGAAGGAAGTGTTCCGTGCGGCATACGTTGAGTTCCTTAAAATGGTGCGCAAGCATAATCCCGACGCTAAAATCATGTGCACGCTCGGAATTATGGGCGGCGACGTAACCAAGAGCATCAAGCAGGCATGCGACGATTATACCGCCGAAACGGGCGACGCTAATATCTTTATGTTCAGACTTACTCAGCAGAGCTCTTCCGACGGACTTGCCGCAGACTGGCATCCCACCGAGAGAACTCACGAAAAGGCGTCCGATAAGGTTGCAGAACAGATAAAGGCGGAAATGGGCTGGTAATATGAAGAAAATAAAAAAATCCCTGTTGGCGGCAGTTCTGTCTGCGGCACTCCTTCTCGGAGGCTGTGCGGGCGGCGGAACCGCATCGACAACCGAAAACGCTCCCGAGGCGGCAACGACCGAAAATCTGCCGATAACGGGTACTGTTGCGGCAGATACATCCTCCGCAGAAACCACGACGGAGGAGCTCACGTCAGGCGGGTCGGGCGAGTCCGACACGGCGGTCAGATTATGCGACGTGTGCGGGGCGGAAATTGCAGACGGCGACGGGCATTCGATGCCGAACGTGTATATCTGCGGCAAATGCTATGAAAATCACAGCTACGGCACGACTGTCGCTGTAAGCACGCCCGAAATCACGGAGCAGACAACAAATCAGACGGAGGCGACAACTACGGAAGAACTGACAACACAGCAGATAGCCGACGCTCCCGAGGCGGAGAAGAAGTACGTCGCTCTGACGTTCGACGACGGCCCGAATACAACGACTACGATGGAAATGCTTGACGTGCTCGAAAAGCACGGAGTAGTGGCGTCATTCTTCCTTATCGGAAACAACATAAACGACGAGTCGGCGAAGTCGGTAAAGCGTGCATATGATATGGGCTGCGAAATCGCAAACCACTCAAAGACGCATTCCGATATGACAACGATGACCGCAGAGGAAATCAAGGCAGAAATCGACTACACGTCGGAAAAGATAAAGGAAATCACAGGCGTGGAGCCGAGATTTTTCCGCCCGCCGTATATCGCCGTAAACGACGAACTTTTTGAGGCGGTTGACCTCACGTTCATCAACGGCTACGGCTGTAACGACTGGATGCCCGAAATGACGGCGGAAAAGCGTTATAAGAGAGTAATGCGCCAGGTTAAGGATGGCTGCATTATCCTTATGCACGACGCACAGGGCAACAGCATGACGGTTGAAGCTATCGACATGATTATTCCCGACCTGCTGTCCCAGGGCTACGAATTTGTCACTGTGACACAGCTTTTCGAACTGTTCGGCGTTCCCATAGATGCTGACGATACATTCCTTTATACATACATGGGACAGACTTCCATGTACGGCTGATAACAGAAAACAGGCCCGCAGACGCTTTGTTTTGCGGGTCTGCATTTTTTGCCCACGAACGGCATATCCTTTCTGTAAGCGGGTACACCATTATTTCAAAGCGAAACGGAGGGGTAGCATGGTATGCAGACTCGGAGAGCTTAAAAATAAGGAAGTAATAAATATCCGCAACGGCTGTCGGCTGGGGTATGCGGACGACGTTGAGTTCGATAACTGCACGGCGAAAATATGCAAGCTGATTATTTACGGCAAGCCTCGTTTTTTCGGACTCCTCGGCCGTGAGGAGGATATGTGCGTGAATTGGGGGGATATTGAGGTTATAGGGCAGGATACGATACTCGTTTCGTGCGATTTCCCGCATATTTCAAAAAATGCCTCCGGATTTATCAAAAATTTGTTGAAATAAACGAAAAGAAAAATATTGTATTTTCTTCTGCGGTATGATATAATATTTGAGTGAATCTGCGGACATATGCAGTATTCGCAAATCCACACGCAGCAATAAAGGCTTGACGGTGCCGAATTTTCGGTTTGAGCCCGGTTTTGCGGCGGCGGAAAAAATAAAAACCAAAAACAGGAGGAAACTACAATGGCAGTAGTATCAATGAAGCAGCTTCTTGAAGCAGGCGTTCACTTCGGACACCAGACAAGACGCTGGAACCCCAAAATGGCACCCTACATTTTCACAGAAAGAAACGGCATCTACATCATCGACCTTCAGAAGACAGTAAAGAAGCTCGACGAAGCTTACATGTTCATCCGCAAGATTGCTGAAGAAGGCGGCGAAATCCTCTTCGTAGGTACAAAGAAGCAGGCTTCCGAATCCGTTAAGGAAGAGGCAGAAAGAGCTAACGCACACTTTGTAAACGCAAGATGGCTCGGCGGTATGATGACAAACTTCAAGACAATTCAGAAGAGAATTGACAGACTTGAACAGCTCCACGCTATGGAAACAGACGGCACATTCGATCTTCTCCCCAAGAAGGAAGTAAGCCAGCTTACTCTCGAAATCGAAAAGCTTGAAAAGTTCCTCGGTGGTATCAAGAACATGAAGAAGCTCCCCGGCGCTCTCTTCGTAGTAGACCCCCGCAAGGAAAAGATTGCAGTTGCAGAAGCAAAGAAGCTCGGTATCCCCGTTGTTGCTATCGTTGACACAAACTGCGATCCCGATGAAATCGACTATGTAATCCCCGGCAACGATGACGCTATTCGTGCTGTTAAGCTTATCGCAGGCGCAATGGCTGACGCTATCATCGAAGCACGTCAGGGTTCTGCCGACGCTGTTGAAGCAGCTGAAGAAAAGTCAGCAGACGCTGAATAATAACGGATAGATTTTAATATAAAAGGAGTAATTAACTATGGCTATTTCGGCTCAGGACGTAAAACAGTTAAAGGAACTTACAAACTGCGGCATGATGGACTGCAAGAGAGCACTTGAAGAAACAAACGGCGACGTTGAAGAAGCTATCAAGTACCTCCGTGAAAAGGGTCTTGCAAAGGCTGCAAAGAAGGCTGGCAGAATTGCTGCTGAAGGTCTTGTATATACAAAGATTGACGAAGCTAAGAAGGTTGGCGTAGTTGTTGAAATCAACAGCGAAACAGACTTCGCTGCAAAGTCCGAAAGATTTATCGAATTCGTTGAGCTCGTTGCACAGACAATCATCGACAACGATGTTGCTGACATCGACGCACTCAAGGAAACAATCGCTTCCGGAACAAACGAAAAGATCGGCGACGTTCTTACAGAAAGAATCGCTACAATCAGCGAAAACATCCAGATCAGACGCTTCAAGAGAATGACAGGCGACATCTACGGCTATGTTCACAACGGCGGCGGCTCCATTATCGGTTCTATCATCAAGCTTGAATCCGACAATGCTGACGACGAGGCTGTAAAGGCATGCGCTAAGGACCTCCTTCTCCAGATTACAGCAAGCGCTCCCCAGTTCGTACAGCAGTCCGAAGTTCCTGCAAGCGTTATCGACGCTGAAAAGGAAGTACAGCTTGCACTTGTTAAGCAGGAGAACGAATCCTCCGCTAAGCCCAAGCCCGCTAACGTTCTTGAAAAGATCGTTGAAGGCAGAATGAGAAAGTTCGCAGAAGAAATCTGCCTGCTTGATCAGCCTTTCGTTAAGGACCCCAACACAACTGTTGCAAAGTATGTTCAGAGCGTAGGCAAGAACATCAAGGTTGTTGAATTTGCTCGTTTCGAAAAGGGCGAAGGTATCCAGAAGAAGGAAGACAACTTTGCTGACGAAGTTGCATCCATGATTAAGTAATCAACTGAATATCATAATTAACCACGTCATTGCGGCGTGGTTAATTTTTTATGTGTGAAAATGTCTGCAAATTAAAAAATGTGCTTTAAAAATCGTGCGGGTTGTGGTATAATGATAAAGGTGGGAGCGCAGTGCGCCCGTGTATTTTTGACATAAGGAGCAGAATATGATTTACAACGACATCGCAAGCCTCATAAAGTATGCGCTTAAAACGGGGCTTATAAAAAAAGAGGACGAGATTTATTCGGTCAACCGACTGCTCGGGATACTGAAGCTTGACGGTTACGAGGAGGGTACTGCGGACGACAGACCGCTCAACGAAATCCTTGACAGCATATGTGATTACGCTTACGAAAACGGCATAACCGAGGAGAACAGCGTGGTGTACCGTGACCTGTTCGACACCGAAATCATGGGTGCGGTAACGCCTCGTCCGTCGGAGCTGATAGCGGAGTTTAATCGGCTGTACGCCGAGGATAAGCGTGCAGCGACCGACTTTTTCTACGATTTCAGCATGAATACAAACTACATTCGCCGTGATAGAATTGCAAAGGATATGAAATGGACGGTGCCGACGGAGTACGGCGAGCTGGACATAACCATAAATCTTTCCAAGCCCGAAAAAGACCCCAAGGCGATTGCGGCGGCAAAGCTTGCGAAGCCGAGCGGATATCCGAAATGCCTGCTTTGCTATGAAAACGAGGGCTATTCGGGACGTGTCAACCATCCCGCAAGACAAAATCACCGCATAATCCCCGTGACCATAAACGGCGAGGAGTGGGGGCTTCAATACTCGCCCTACGTTTATTACAACGAGCACTGTATACTTTTCAACAAGGCGCATGTGCCGATGAAGATTGACCGTGCGGCATTTGACAAGCTGTTCGATTTCATACGCCTTTTCCCGCACTACATAATCGGCTCCAACGCTGACCTCCCGATAGTCGGCGGCTCCATTCTTGCGCATGAGCACTTTCAGGGCGGCAATTACAGCTTTCCCATGGCTAATGCGCCGATTGAGCATGAGCTGACTATAAAGGGTTACGAGGACGTCAGTGCGGGCATAGTCAAATGGCCGATGTCCGTTATCAGGATTTCCTCCGAAAACCCCGCACGTCTTTCCGAGCTTGCGGAAAAAACGCTTGAAAGCTGGCGTGGCTACACCGACGAGGACGCATTCATTTTTGCAGAAACCGACGGCGAGCCGCATAACACCATAACGCCGATTGCAAGAATGCGGGACGGCAGATATGAGCTTGACCTGGTGCTCCGAAACAACATCACAACCGACGAGCACCCGCTCGGAGTGTATCACCCGCACGCAGAGCTGCACCACATAAAAAAGGAAAACATCGGACTTATAGAGGTTATGGGCGTGGCAATTCTTCCTGCAAGACTTCGTGACGAAATGGCGCTGCTTGCAGAAAAGCTCGTGAGCGGCGGAACAGAGGCAGTCAGAGCGGACGAAACGCTGGAAAAGCACGCCGACTGGGCGGAGGAGTTTTCGGCGAGAATAAACGTTACAAAGGAAAATGCGGACGAGGTAATCAGGCAGGAGATAGGAAAGGTATTTGAGCAGGTTCTCCTTGACGCAGGCGTATTCAAACGCACGGAAGATGGCATGAATGCATTTTTAAAATTTACTGCGCAGATAGTGTAAAATATTTCAAAAAAACACTTTACAAAATCAGCGGCTTGTGATATAATAATACAGTCGTATGTTATCGACATAACCTTTTACTCGGCTTTGAGGCATATGCCCCTGTGGGGAAAACCGTTGCCCGCTGCTGTGTGACAGGAAATATTTATGAAAGAGGTGCTTTAACCATGATGTTAAAGGATGAAAAGAAGGCCATTATCGAGGCTAACCGCACAAGCGAAAACGACACAGGTTCTCCTGAGGTTCAGATTGCTATTCTTACAAAGAGAATCGCAGACCTTACTGAACACCTCAAGACACACCAGAAGGATCACCACTCCAGACGTGGTCTGTTCAAAATGGTAGGTCGCAGACGTAATCTTCTCAACTACCTTATGAAGACAGACATCGAGCGTTACCGTACAATCATCGCTAAGCTCGGTATCCGTAAGTAAGAACCAAAGAGCTCACGCTCTTACAGCAGTCAGCCGCCGCACAGACAAGTCACTGCCTTGCTTTGTGCGGCGTACTGCTTGAAAAAGCAAAGGAAAATGCGGGAAACAGTTTATTTAGCATTAAATTGAGCCGAAAACGGTTTCGGTTGAATTTATTGCTAAAGCTGTTGCTCGTAAAAACAAGGAGGGACAGTATGTTCGAAAATTACAAGGTATTCAAAACGACATTTGCAGGCAGAGAGCTTACCGTTGAAACAGGTAAGGTCTGCGAGCTTTCCAACGGCTCGTGCTGGGTACGCTACGGCGAAACCGTTGTTATGGTAAACGTAGCGGCAAGCCCCAAGCCCCGTGAGGGCGTGGATTTCTTCCCGCTTTCCGTTGACTACGAGGAAAAGCTTTATGCCGTAGGTAAAATCCCCGGCGGCTTCCTCAAGAGAGAGGGCAGAGCAAGCGAAAAGGCTATTCTCACATCTCGTGTTGTAGACCGTCCTATGCGTCCTCTTTTCCCCAAGGATATGAGAAACGATGTTTCTATCACAATGACAGTTCTCGCAGTTGACCCCGAAACACAGCCCGAAATTATCGCTATGATTGGTGCGTCCGTTGCGGTTTCTATTTCCGATATTCCCTGGAACGGACCTATCGGCGGCATCTCCGTTGGTCTTGTTGACGGCGAAATCGTGCTTATGCCCAACGCAGAACAGAGAGCAAAGTCCGATTTACAGCTTACAGTAGCGTCCAGCGAAAAGAAGGTTGTAATGATTGAGGCAGGCGCAAATGAAGTTGACGACGACACAATGCTCAAGGCTATAATGGCAGGTCATGAGGAAATCAATAAGTCGATTATTCCTTTCATCAAGCAGATTACAGCGGAAATCGGCAAGCCCAAGTTCTCGTTCCAGTCAATGGAAATTGACCACGACCTCTTTGAGGAAGTGCGTGCAAAGTACGAGGACAGAGTAAAGTTTGCTCTTGATACAGACGACAAGAACATCCGTGAAGAACGTCTCCAGCCTATCAAGGACGATATTCACGCTGAATATGACCCCAAGTATCCCGAACAGGGCGCTATGCTTGACGAAGTTATCTACAAGCTCCAGAAGTTCATCGTTCGCCGCTGGCTCCTTGACGAGCAGAAGCGTGTTGACGGCAGAGGCATGGACCAGATGCGTCCTCTCGCCGCAGAAGTAGGCATGCTTCCCCGTGTTCACGGCTCGGGTCTTTTCACAAGAGGTCAGACCCAGGTTATGACTATCACAACTCTCGGACCTATCAGCGACGCACAGAAGCTTGACGGTCTTGATGACGAAACGACAAAGCGTTATATGCATCACTACAATTTCCCGTCCTACTCCGTTGGCGAAACAAAGCCCAGCAGAGGTCCCGGACGTCGTGAAATCGGTCACGGCGCACTCGCAGAAAGAGCGCTTGAGCCCGTAATTCCTTCTGTTGAGGAATTCCCCTATGCAATCAGACTTGTTTCCGAGGTTCTCTCCTCCAACGGCTCTACATCGCAGGCGTCTATCTGCGGCTCTACGCTTTCTCTTATGGATGCAGGCGTTCCTATCAAGGCTCCTGTTGCAGGTATTTCCTGCGGTCTTATTACAGAAGGCGACCGTTGGATGACAATGGTTGACATCCAGGGTCTTGAGGACTTCTTCGGCGATATGGACTTCAAGGTTGGCGGTACACACAAGGGTATCACAGCTATCCAGATGGACTTAAAAATTGACGGTCTTACGCCCGAAATCATCAAGGACGCATTCGCAAAGACACACAAGGCTCGTGATTATATACTCGACGAAATCATGCTCAAGGCTATCCCCGAGCCTCGTCCTACTGTAAATGAATACGCTCCCAAGCTTATCACAACAAAGGTACCCGTTGATAAGATTCGTGACGTTATCGGTACAGGCGGCAAGGTTATCCAGAAGCTCTGCGCTGACTACGAGGTTAAGATTGATATTGATGAAGAGGGTAATGTATTTATCTGCGGCAACGACGGCGCAAAGGCTGACGCTTGCGTAGAAATGATTAAGGCTATTACGCTCGTTCCCGAAATCGGCTCTATCTACAAGGGCAAGGTTGTTCGTGTAACAGGCTTCGGTGCATTCGTTGAGTTTGCACCCGGCAAGGAAGGTATGGTTCATATTTCAGAGCTTGAAAACCGCCGTGTAGAAAAGGTTGAGGACGTATGCGACGTCGGCGACCAGATTATCGTAAAGATTATCAAGATTGACGCACAGGGTAAAATCGGTCTTTCCCGCAAGGAAGCTCTTGCTGACATCGAAGCAAAGAAAAAGGCACAGGCTGCCGCACAGGAATAATAAAAAAGCTGCCGAGGCGAAAATTCGCTTCGGCAGTTGCTATATCAGCCGTCGCTTGCTTTACGCAGGCAGGCGGCTTTTTTTATTCAGTATTATATCGAGAAATGTATTTCGGTTGAATATGACAAACTTGTATTTCCTGTTGTTTTTCAGAGTAAGCGCAACCGTCGGAAAAACAAAAATGTGGCTTGTTTCGATTTTGGCAATGTCGCTTATGGGGATAACTATGTTTTTGTATTCCTCCTCAAGCGTAAGCGTCTGATTTTTGTATATTACGCAGTCGTCTTTTATAAAAACTGCGCCGCCTCTGATGCCGTTGTGGCACAGGCTGGCGTAAAATGCTTTCTTCATAAACAGCCCTCCGTTTCCGCATTTATTGTATCATAAACATATGTATATGTCAAGCAAATGTTGTATACTCATTTAAAGCAGCAAATATAGTTAGTTCATCAAACTAACGCTTTAAAGTGCCGTAAAAACAACGTTTTTTTGCCGAATATTTTGTTAAAATATGACATTGCAGACGAAAATAAACTGTGCTATAATTTTTTTAATGAATAAAAGCGGTGAATTTTGCCAATGATTTGAGTAAATAAATCTGGCGAAAGGAAACTGCAATGTCATTTTTCAGAATTTCGGAAAACATTTTCAGCGTAGGCACTCTTAACCCGAATCTCCGCACTTTTGATATAGTTATGCGCACGGATTACGGTACATCGTACAACTCATACGTTGTGCGAGGCAAGGAGAAAACTGCGCTCATAGACGTAAATCACGAGCTTTTCTTCGGCAAGTATCTTGAAAACATCGGAAAGGTATGCGACGTAAGAAAAATAAGCTATATTATTATAAATCACTGCGAGCCCGACCATGCGGGAGCGCTTGAAAAGCTGATAAAATACTGTCCCGACGCAGAAATACTCGTAAGCGAAACGGGCGCACGCTATCTGCGGGAAATCACAAACAGCGACAGACTGCCTGTAAGAGCTGTTCACGACGGAGAGAAAATCTGCCTCGGCGGAAAGACGCTTGAATTTATAAGCGCCCCCATGCTCCATTGGCCCGATTCTATGTTTACGCATTGCGAGGAGGACGGAATCCTCTTTTCCTGCGATTTTTTCGGAGCGCATTACTGCGAGCCGTACATGATTGATACGTCGATAACATACGAAAAAAGCTACTGCGAGGCCTTTGCGGAGTATTACCGTGCGCTGTTCGGACCTTTCGCAAAGTATGTCAGAAAGGGACTTGACAGGCTTGACGGACTGTATCTGAACACGATATGCCCGGGGCACGGTCCTGTGCTGACAAGAGGAGCAAAGCTGGAGTATGCGGTTGAAAGGTACAGACTGTGGAGCACGGAAATCAATACGGGTATTGAAATTCCCGTATTCTACTGCTCGGCGTACGGCAACACGGGACGGCTGGCTCACGCCGTAAGGGACGGAATCAAGGCTGTCCTGCCCGAATGCAGCAGCGAATGCTACGATATTACAATGCACAGCCCCGGCTTTCTGTCGGAGAAGATTAACCGCTGCACAGCCTTTGCCGTCGGCAGTCCTACCATAAACAGGGATACTGTCCCTGTGATGTGGAATCTGCTGGCGAACGTTGACGCAATAAACTCACGAGGTAAGGGTGCGGTCGTATTCGGCTCATATGGCTGGAGCGGCGAGGCGGTCACAAACCTGGTAAGCAGGCTTAAATGCCTTAAAATAAATGTAATCGAGGAATTGAGAGTGCCGTTTGTGCCGTGCGAGGCAGACCTTGACGCCGCCCGCAGCACAGGCATGAAAATAGCGCACTGCACGCTCTATTCCAATGAAGAAAGGACTTGATTTTTTGCATTACTTTGACACTCACGTTCACATTTTTCCGCATAAGATTGCCGAAAAAGCGTCGGTCAACATCGGAAAATTCTACGATATTCCCATGGATTTCGACGGCACGGTTGAACACTGCCTTGAAATCGCAGACAAGGGCGGAGTGGAAAAGTGCCTTGTTCATTCGGTTGCGACCACTCATCATCAGGTCACGAGTATAAATAATTTCATCGCCGAGAGCGTGAGCGAGCATAGCGACAGATTTATAGGATTTTGCTCTCTCCACCCGTCCATGACACAGAATGAATGCGATGAGGAGATAAAAAGAGTAATCGGACTCGGCCTGCACGGCATAAAGCTGCACCCCGATTTCCAGGAGTTTGACATTGACAGCCCCGAGGCGATGAAGCTGTACGAGGTTATCGACGGCAGACTGCCTATACTGTTTCATACGGGGGACTGCCGCCACGGATATTCCTCTCCCGAAAAACTCGCCAACGCAATAAAGCATTTCCCGAAGCAGACCGTCATTGCGGCGCATTTCGGCGGCTGGATGGAGTGGGACAAGGGCGAGAAGTATCTGTCCGATTTCCCCAACGTTTACATTGACACGAGCAGTTCGCTGTACGCTGTTCCGCCCGAAAAGGCAAAGCAGTACATAAGCTCGTTCGGCGTTGACCGTGTCCTATTCGGCTCGGATTATCCGATGTGGAGCGTGGTTGATGAGATTGAGCGTGTAGCGGCAATCGACCTCACGGACGAAGAAAGAGAAAAAATTTACTACAAAAACGCATGCCGTCTTTTCGGCGTTGAAATAAATGATTAAAAGTAATTCTGCCCCGCAGCTGTTTGTTAAGCTGTGGGGCAGGTTTTTATATTTCGTTTTTATCGTACAGGTCGTTTGCGTATCTGACGGAGCCCATGGCGTCCTTGGAATAGAAATCGGCGCCTATCATATCGGCGTATTCCTGCGTCAGGACAGCGCCGCCGACCATAATGCGGCAGTCACAGCTGCTTTCACGGAGAAGCTTTATCGTTTCCTCCATGCTCACGACGGTTGTCGTCATAAGTGCGCTTAATCCGACCAGCTTTGCGCCGCTCGTTTTTACTGCGTCTACAATTTCCTCGGGCGGAACATCCTTGCCGAGGTCAATTACGTCAAAGCCATAGTTCTGTAAAAGCACCTTGACGATATTTTTTCCGATGTCGTGAATGTCGCCTTTTACGGTTGCGATAACGATTTTCGATTTGGTTTCGCTTGCTTTTCCCGAGCGTTCGAGCACGGTTTTTATAGTGTCAAATGCGGCCTTTGCAGCGTCTGCGCTCATTAAAAGCTGGGGCAGGAAGCATTTTTTGTTTTCGAAATCAACGCCGACCTTGTCGAGTGCAGGGATTAAATCTTCGTCGATTATCGAAATCGCCTCACGGCTTTCAAGCAGTTTTTCCGTAGCTTTTGCGGCGCTTTCGCACATGCCGCTTACAATGGAGTCGAACAGCGACATTTCGCCTGCCGACTGCGGCTTGGGGGCGTCGGGAGCGTCTGCGTATTTTGCGATATATTCAAGGCACTGCGAGTCCTCTCCGATGAGAGCGCAGAAGCTGTAATAAGCGCTCATAAGCAGCTCGCTTGAGGGGTTTACAATACCCGCACTCAGTCCGCTGTTGAGTGCCATAGTGAAAAATGCCGACGTTATTTTTTCTCTCTGCGGAAGTCCGAAACTTACGTTCGAAACGCCGAGCACGGTATGCACGTCAAGCTCCTCACGGACCTTTTTCAGTGCGCCGAGGGTAATGTTAGCGTTTTCGCTGCCTGTGCTTACGGTCATAACGAGCGTGTCAACAACAAGGTCTTTGCGGGATATTCCGTATTCTTCGGCAGTTCTGATTATGTTTTCAGCAATCTTAAAGCGGCCCTCTGCCGTATCGGGAATGCCGTTTTCGTCAAGCGTGAGGCACACCGCAACGCCGCCGTATTTCTTCATAAGAGGGAACACGGCACGCATGGATTCTTCCTTGCCGTTTACGCTGTTTATCATCGCTTTGCCGTTATAAAGGCGGAGCGCTCTCTCCATAGCCTCTATGCTGGTTGTGTCAATCTGGAGCGGAAGGGTCGTTATTCCCTGTAAGCCTGTTACGGCTTTTTCGAGGACTTCCGCCTCGTTTATTTCGGGGAGTCCGACGTTCACGTCGAGAATGTGTGCGCCGTTTGCCTCCTCAGCAAGACCTTCACGGAAAATATAGTCATAGTCGTTTTCACGGAGCGCCTGCTTGAAGCGTGCTTTTCCCGTCGGGTTTATTCTTTCGCCGATAATCAGCGGCTTTCTGCCAAAGCGTACTGCACGGGCGTAGGAGGATACCACGGTAAAGTTTTTTTCGGTCACGGGTTTAAGCTGCATATCGGAGCACTGCTCAACCTCTTTTGCAAGGTGAGCGGGAGTCGTTCCGCAGCAGCCGCCTATAACGTGAGCGCCTGCGTCAACGATTTTTTTCATCATTTCTCCGAACTGCTCGGGCTGTACCTCGTACACCGTTTTGCCGTCCCGCACAACAGGCAGACCTGCGTTGGGGTTTACAACTATCGGGAGGGAGCAGCACTCGGTAAGCTGCGGCATAAGCTCCAGCATCTGTGCGGGGCCAAGACCGCAGTTAAAGCCTATTGCGTCAACTCCGAGACCCTCAAGCATTGCGACAGCGGAGGGAATATCTCCGCCCGTAAGCAGCTTTCCGTTTTCGTCAAACGCCATCGTTACCACGACAGGCAGCTTACTGCATTCCTTTGCGGCGAGCACAGCCGCCTTTATTTCATATGTGTCGCTGAATGTTTCAATAAGAATGAGGTCGGCGCCCGCTTTGTCGCCTGCGGTAATCATTTCCTTGAATGCGTCGCATGCGTCCTCAAAATCAAGCTCTCCGATGGGCTTTAAAAGCTTGCCGAGGGAGCCGATGTCAAGTGCGGCGACGGCGTCTTTGCCGCTGTCTGCGATAGCCTTTTTTGCGGCGGCAATGCCTGCGCTTACGAGTTCTTCGACTGTGTATCCGCTGTCCTTTGCCTTGAAACGGTTTGCGCCGAAGGTGTTGGTCTTGATTATGTTACAGCCTGCGTCGAGGTATTCTCTGTGTACCTGCGATATGTCGGCAGGGCGGAGAATATTCCATGTTTCGGGCAGTTCGCCCGCCTGCAGTCCTCTTTTCTGGAGCATCGTTCCCATTGCTCCGTCAAAAAACATTATTTCCTTGCCAAGCTTTTCCTTAAAATTCATTTCTAAACTCACAATCCTTTTTGCCGCAGGTTAAGCATTTGTCCGTGCCGCACTGTGTTTCACGGTCGGATATGCCGATTACTGCGGTTATGCTTTTTGTCGGCACCATCAGCAGACTGTCGTTCAGCGTTACGCCGATGTGCTTTGATATATCGAGCAGACGGAACAAATCCGTCTGGTATGACAGGGGGAAATCGCCGTATCCCGGGCTGAATCTCGGCCGCAGAAAGCGTCCGTTTTCCGCCGCCTGTGCTTTTATTTTTTCGTTTATTTCATCCGCATAGCTTTCTGTCGCCTCGGCGCATACCGCCTGTGCGACGGCGGCTCGTGCAGATGATGTAAGCGAATATCTGCGTACGATTGCGTCTGCCTCCGCTCCAAGAGTAGCGGCGAAAAGAATGACGCTGTTACAGCCTTCGAGATTTTTTTGCAGTCCCTTGCTTTCGGTCACAATTCCCGAACTTCCGCCGATGCCAATTTTTTCGGCGGAAATTTCAAGAGAAAATTCACGGTATACCGACTTCGGTGTTACCGTCCTTGATAACGCCTCCGATATTTCCTCCGCAAGCGCTTCGGTTTCGGCGTCATGAGGATGCCCGTGATAGCCGAGATAGCGGAAAACCTCGTTTTTCCTTATGTTCATGGTTATCTTATCGCCGAAAGGTTGGCGTAGATAGCCTCGGCAATATCGGGCTTGTTCATCGTGTAGATGTGTATATTGTTTACACCGTTTGCGATAAGGTCGATTATCTGCTCGGTTGCGTACGCTATGCCCGCCTGTTTCATTGCGTCGGGATTGTCGCCGAATTTATCGACTATCATCTTGAATCGTGGCGGTACATTGTTGCCCGAAAGCGAAATAATACGCTTTATCTGCGCCGCATTTGTAACGGGCATAATGCCTGCGTCAACAGGTACGTCTATGCCTTTTTTGAGCGCCTTATAGAGGAAATTATAGAGGATATTGTTGTCAAAGAACATCTGCGTAATAAGGAAGTCACAGCCTCCGTCCACCTTGAGCTTGAGGTGTTCAAGGTCGCTGTCAATCGAGGGAGATTCGGGGTGCCCCTCGGGATAGCATGCGCCCGCAATGCAGAAGTCGCCGAGCTGTTTTATTTCGGCAATAAGCTCGCTTGCGTGGTGATACTTGTCGGGGAGAGGGAAGTCGGGATTCTGCGGAATGTCGCCTCGGAGAGCGAGAATGTTTTCAACGCCGATTGATTTGAGCTGATTTACCGTTTCCACGATTTTTTCTTTCGTTGACGACGCACAGGTCAGATGTGCAAGTGCGGGGATATTATTATTGTTTATCTCCTCCGCAAGATTTACTGTGTATTCCGAGGTGCCGCCCGTTGCGCCGTAGGTGACGCTTATATAGTCGGGTCTGAATGCGGAGATGTCACGGACTACCTTTTTGGCGTCCTCAAGCTGCGACCACTGTTTCGGGGGGAATATTTCGCACGAAATGTGCGGCTTGTCGCTTTTAAGAATGTCGATAATTTTCATAATTATTCCTCTTTTCTTTCGTATTCATTTATTATATCATATCTTCCGCCGCTTTACAAGTAACCTCAAAAAAATATAGGAAAATTTACTGTTTTTGATAGACAATGAGCATTTGATGTGTTATAATATACAAAACCGTTGTGGGTGCGGCTTATTACGCCGCAGAAAGGACAGAAAATGATATACAGAAATCCGATTGTAAAGGGTTTTTATCCCGACCCGTCCGTCTGCCGTGCAGGCGATAAATTCTACATGGTATGCAGCAGTTTTCAGTATTTCCCCGGAGTTCCGCTTTTCGAAAGCGACGACCTTGTGAACTGGAAGCAGATTGGGCATGTTCTTACGAGAAAAAGCCAGGTAATGCTTGAAAAAATCAACAGCAGCGGAGGTGTGTTCGCTCCGACAATACGATACAACCACGGCAGATTTTATATGGTTACGACCAACAGCACCACGCAGGAAAATTTCTATGTTTACACCGACGACATATACGGCGAATGGTCCGAGCCGATAACCGTCGAACAGGGCGGTATTGACCCGTCGTTGTACTTTGAGGATGGACGTGCTTACTTTATGAGCAACGGCACCGACGAAAACGGCAGAGGCTCCATTATTCAGTGCGAAATCGAAATTGAAACGGGCAGAAAGCTGACAGACGGCAGGATAATATGGCAGGGTACAGGCGGACGTTATCTTGAAAGCCCGCACCTCTACAAAATCGGCGATTACTACTACATAATGGCGGCAGAGGGCGGCACGGAATACGGCCATATGATTACATACGCAAGAAGCGATAATATGTGGGGCGGCTTTGAGCCGTTCGCAGGAAACCCCGTGCTCACCAACCGCAACAAGGCGCCTTTCATAATACAGGGAATAGGTCACGGCGACCTTATCTGCGGCAAGGACGGCGAGTGGTATATAATCTCTCTCGGCTTCCGTCAGATAGGGGATTGGGACCCGTACCACCACCTCGGCAGAGAGGTATTCATGACGCCCGTTCATTTCGGTGATGACGGCTGGTTCCGTGCGGGAACAGACGGAACAACCGACTGGGAGTATGAAATAAACGGCGATTTCGTACAGGATGAAAAACGCCTGTATACATTTGAAAATACAGACTTCGGAATTGACTGGTGCTATCTTCGTCATCCTGAGCCGAAAAACTATGAACTGTCCGACGGAAAGGCAGTTCTGCACGGATGTAACACTACACTTAACGATGTTGCGTCCCCGACGTTTGTCGGCATACGTCAGCGTGATTTCTGCGGCGAGCTTTCGTGCAGAGTTTCCGTGGACGGCGGTGAGGCAGGCGTGACGGCGTACATGAGCGAAAACGAGCATTATGAAATTGCGCTTGTCCGTGACGGCGGCAGTGTGAAGGCAGTCCTGAAGCTGAATATCGGC
>JAZNLN010000022.1:0-2639 GCA_045579125.1 Ruminiclostridium sp. | reverse complement strand
TATTTGTTTTCGGGGCGAGAAAGGTCTCTCGCTGTCAATCACCGGAAATCCGCCAAAATTGCATTTCGTTCCCTTTGGGTTGATTTTTGTATTTTGTATGGTATAGTTCGGCATTAAATTAAAGCTTGATTCGTCGCTCCGAACGAAAGGAACAAACCTATGAAATTCAAAAAAACTAAAGCGATTTAACAGCCTCCGCTCTTGCGCCGACCGCCTCAAGGCGGGATTTTGCCGCCTCTGCGTCCGCCTGCGGCAGACCCTTTACCAGCCACTGCGGAGCGTTTTCCGTCAGTTCCTTTGCGACAGCGAGGCCGTAGCCTGTTATCTCTCTGACCTCTTTTATTACTTCAATTTTCCTGTTTTCGGGAAAGGAAAGGAGCGTTACCGAATACCCGCCGAGGTTTTCAAGCTCGGGCGAGGCGAGGCGTTTCTTGCGCCAGAAGCCGTCGCTGTCACGCTCGGTTATAAAGCCGTCTATGCCTTTGCCGTTGGCGTACATGGCACGGTAAAAGCTGCCGTCTGCGTACCAGACAATCGCCATGCCGTTGAGCTTGTCGCCGACCCATGTGCCCTCAAACCGCTTGCCGTCAGGGCAAAGGAGCGTTCCGCTGCCGTCCCGCACGCCGTTTGAGTAGTACCCCTCAAAAACCTGCCCCGTATGGTATTTCATGTGACCGTAGCCGTTGAGCCTGTCGTTGGAGAATTCGCCGATGTAGACGTCGCCCGTCGAAGCGAAATAGAACTGCCCCATGCCGCATTTCAAGCCGTTTTTCCACTGCCCGCTGTAAACATTTCCGTTCGCATACCGCATAGTCCCTCTGCCGTGTCTTACGCCGTTCACGAGGTCTCCGTCGTAGTGTTCGCCGTTTTCTGCGGCGGTTTCTTTATTTCCGAATAAAGCCATGTTATATCCTTTCGTGTTTTCACGCCTCCGAGCGGGTGCGTGTCCGATTTGCGCCTGCACGGCGCCCGAAGTGTGTTTTTCTGCCGAAAATGTATTTCCGCAAACCAAAAGCCGTTCCCGACCTGCATCGGAAACGGCTTATTATATTCTTCTGTGCAAGAGATTACTTTCTTCTCTTCTTGCCGCCCTTCTTGTAGATGATAAGGGATGCGAGCGATGCGACAGGGATTATAATTCCCGCAGCAAGACCTGTCTTGGGGTTGCTTGTGCCGCCTGTAACGTTGCCGTTGGTGATGCCGCCTGTCGAGCCGCCTGTTGTGCCGCCGTTGCCTGCGCCTGCGTTTACATATACAACCTGTCCGTCACGACCGTCACGACCATCACGGCCGTCCTGTCCGTCCTCGCCGTCTTCACCGTCTTCGCCGTCCTGTCCGTCCTCGCCGTCTTCGCCCTTGAGCGATTCAAGCCACTCTGTGAGGTCGCCGTCAAAGCCGTCCTCAACTGCGAGAGCGTAAGCGGAAAGTCCGTTCTTGCCCTGGAGAGAAGCGAGCCACTGTGCCTCTGTGCCGATTGTCTTGTCCTTTTCATATGCAAGCTCGTATGCGGATTTACCTCTGATTGCGTTGAGGAATGCCTCCGTTGTGCCGAAGGTTGCCTTTACCCATTCGGAGAAGTCCTGTCCGTCCTCACCCGAAAGCGATGCTATCCACTGCGCCTCGGTGCCCTTAAAACCGTTCTTTACTGCGATTTCGTAAGCGGAAAGACCTGCCGTACCCTGGTTGCCCTCAAGGGATTCGAGCCACTCCTTGAGCGTTCCCTTGAAGCCGTTTTCAACCGCTATTTCGTATGCGGATTTACCGTCGTCGCCGTCCTCGCCTTCGAGAGAAGCAAGCCACTGTTCCTCTGTGCCTACAAAGCCCTTTGCAACAGCGATTTCATAAGCCGAAAGACCGGGAGCGCCGTCTGTACCTGCGAGGGAAGCGAGCCATTCTGCGAGAGTGCCGTTGTAGCCCTCCTTGACAGCAAGCTCGTAAGCGGAAAGTCCGTCCTCGCCGTCGGCAAAGCCCATATCCTCGGCAAGCTTTTCAAGATTTGTCTGGTCGGAGAGATAATCTCTTACAACCGCAGTTATGTCCGCCTGGTCGGGGATTGTTGCGGCAAGCTCGCTTGTAACGTGGTCAACATAGTCACGCATTGTGGGGTGCTGTGCGAGCTCGGCGTCGGTAAGACCCATTGCGTCCTTGATTTCTTCTTCGATGATTTCTTCAAGCTCTTCGTCGGTTACTGCCGCTTCCTGTGCAGCGATATAATATGTGTAGCCGTATTCTATGGGGAATGATACGTTTCCTGCGGCGTCACGGGGCAGCTTGCACACCGAGCCGAGGGTACGTCCGTCGCCGTTTTCGTAGAAAAGCTCAAGCTCTGCGTCACGGGGAATGCCTGCGCTTGTCAGTCCGCTATTGAGCATCTGGCTTGTAATCGTCATGGTTACGCTCACGCCGAATGCGTCGTCCTGTGCGGGGATAAGGTAGAATCGGTTGTCGGCGTAGTTGGAGAACGAATAAATGTAAAAGTTCACCAGACCGTTGTTCATGTCAAGTATCGAAGGCGAGGAGAGCATTGCGTTCTGTCTGGATACAGACATTATGTACTCCTCGTTCATGTCGCCCGTCAGGTCGAACAGAAACTTTGTTTCGTATCTGTCAAGCGAGGTCAGCTGGTTTATCTGGTCCTT
>JAZNLN010000021.1:0-10555 GCA_045579125.1 Ruminiclostridium sp. | reverse complement strand
AAAAAATAAGAAAAATAAAAAATTTAAAATATCACTGATAATTTCAAATATATTCCCAAAACTTGAATACATATTAACTCCTTTAATTCAGACTTTCAACCACCGTGTTTTATATTTTTATCCTTTTATTTCATAAAAACAACATAAAAGAAGATAAGTAAATATATAAGTAAGTTGTATTTGTAGGGGCGGTTAAAAACGTTGAAAACTACGCATACCTACTTATAGTGAGGTTTAAGGGAGTTTTTCGGGAGTTGAAAGACCGCTTATAAAAAGTTGAAATTGTTGAAACTCATTTAAGTAAATTATCCTTTCAACTGCAATGTTTAATTTTATATGTTGAAAGTTGAGAATAATGTTGAAAGAATTTACATATTAAGAGTGTTTCCGAGGTTCTTTATAAGGTCGTCGATTGTGGCTTTGTAAGCGTTGTCACGGCGAAGAATTGATTTTACCTTGTTTATTGCGTAAACTATCGTCGAATGGTCACGGTTTCCGAACTCCTGACCGATAGCGGTATAGGAAAGTCCCGTAATCTTGTGGACAACGTATATTGCGACCTGTCTTGCGGTAGAAATCTGCGAGTTTCTGTTCTGCGAGCGGAGCTCCTCCGGGGAAACGTTGAACACTCTCGAAACCTCGTTTATGATTTTTTCAACCGTCACGGGGATAGGCTGCTGGTCGGAAAGCACGTCACGGATTACGTTCTGTGCCATTATAATAGTAGGCGGAACGTCGGTCAGCATGATAAGAGCGTTCATTTTAAGGATTGCGCCCTCAAGCTGTCTTATGTTATTGCGGAGCTTGTCCGCCATAAATTCCATAACGTTCGACGGAATATTCATTTTAAGCAGCTCGGCTTTTCTCTTTATGATAGCGAGTCTTGTTTCGAACTCGGGCGGCGCAATATCCGCAAGCAGACCCCATTCAAAGCGGCTTTTCAGTCTGTCCTCAATGTCGTTGATTTCCTTGGGAGGACGGTCGGAGGTCAGAATAATCTGTTTTCCTGCCTGGTGCAGCTCGTTGAAGGTGTGGAAAAGCTCGTTCTGGGATTCCTTTTTGCCCGAGAAGAACTGAACGTCGTCGATAAGGAACATATCGGCGGATCTGTATTTTCTCTTGAAATCGTCGGTTTCATTCTGACGAACGCTGTTGACAAATTCCGTAACGAAATTTTCCGCCGTAACCATAACCACGTTAGCGGCAGGGTTAAGCGAAGTCACCATATTTTTAACTGCGCAGAGAAGGTGAGTTTTACCGAGTCCCGGTTCGCTGTAAATGAAAAGCGGGTTATAGTTGCCCGAATTTCCCTTTGCAACCGCCATGCAGGCGGCATAAGCGAGTTTATTGCTGTCGCCGACGATGAAGGTATCAAACGTATGCTGATAATTGCTGTTAGCAACCGTCATTTCAAGCTTTTCACGGACATTTACGTCGTCCTGAAGCTCGGGGATAGGGTCGCAGAAGTTGATTCTCTGTTCGACCGTGAGTTCGCTGTCCGAAAGCACCTTGATTTCAACGTCGAATCCTAATATTTCCTTAAATTTCATCTTGAAAATATTGGTATAATTTTCGGAAACGACCTGACATATAAACGGGTCGGGAGCGTACAGCATAACTATATTATTATTAAGCTTGATAGGTTTCAGAGGTTCAATCCAGAGTCTTCTCGAGGTATCTGTTATATCAAGAGAATCTTTCATCATCTGGAAGACGTCTGCAAATGAGTTCATTATATTTTTTTCCTTTCAAAGATTATAAAAATACTCATGATAATTTTATCATATATTTACACAATTATCAAGTGAAAACTTGAAAAAACATATATAAATTTTAGGTTGAATATTTGGTTAAAAGTGAATTGAGGGGGTAAAAATTTTTGCCAAGCCATTTTTCACGGCTTGGCAAATCTTTTTGTAAGCATATTAAATTTTCACTGCCGAAAACAGTCAAACTGCATTTTTGCGTTGCGTGAGTTATAGTCAATCAACATCTGTGGGAAACGCACGCAGACGAGGAAAAAGCTGCTGTCGGCGTACGAAGGTACGGTAAGCGGCTTTTGACGAAGTAAGCAAAAATGCTTTTGCCAAGCTGTATTTTCACAGCTTGGCAAATGTTTTTTATATAAATAAATTGAGTTTAGCTCTGCAAAAATATGATAACTGCATTTTTGCGTTGCGTGAGTTTACTCCAGATTAACAGTATTGTATCCTGAAATTTTGACCAATACTGCCTCGTCGAATGCGAGATTTCCAAGCGGCACTTCGTAATCGTCAAGGACACGGAAATCCGCAGGTTTGCCGAAATCACCATTTATAACTTCTGTTATAATAACGACGTCGGTCACTTTTCCGCCCGTTTTAAGGAAAATAAGATCGCCCGCCCCACCCGATGAAAACGGAGAGCCGCAGACTGCGCTTACGCCGAAGCCCGTATTCTGTTCAAGGTAGGCGTACAGCTTTTCGGCATTGTACCAGCTCTCGGAACAGCCCTCATGCTCTCTCGCCGTATTAAGCTCCTCGCTGTACCATTTCCACTGCAAAGCCGCTTTTCCCTGCATGTCCATCGGAATACCGCCCGCATGAACGCACTGCGAAATGAAATTTGCACTGTTGTCGGGGTAGATTATGTATCGGCTGTCCGGGTACACGCTGTGCTGCTCGGCGTACTGCACGGCCGCCTCGCTGTCGTACGGAAATTCAACACTGTCGGGAGTAGGTATTTCCGCCGCAAAGCTCTCCGCAGCGGCAGAAATATAGCTTTTGCGGACAGAAACGCACTTGTTCAGCGCTTTTCCCATGTATTTTTCAAGATATGTGTATGAAAGGTCCGCCCGGGTCCAGCCCGCCTGCGTTATAATATCCGTAAGCACTTCCTCTGTGTAGCGGTGATAGGACGAGCTGCACGAATGCGAACAGATTTCGCAGTCGCTGTATTTCTCCTCAAAAACGAAAACGTGTTCTGATGTTTCCGTCCAGACGGATTTTTCGTCCAGCGTGAGCGCCGCCGTTACGGAAAAGGTATATTCGGGGCGGTCAAAATCGTCCGTACCTATGCTTATGCAGTATACATTTACGTCTGCGCCGTCGCATTTCTGCTTCGCAAGCGACATTTTTCGTATCTCCGAGGCGTAATCCAGGCACAGCAGGTCGAGCAGCATGTCCTCGGTCTGGTATGCGTAGAATTGTTCTATCTGCTCACGTTCGCCCTCGCACAGAGAGGCATACCACAGCGAAAAATAATCCTTTACCAGATTTTTCGACGGCTCGGGCAGATTTTCGCAGCCAATCAGCTCAACGTCGATGTCGGCGTCGCTGCTGTGGCGGACGTGGTTTTGTTCGGGCATGCCGAAAAAAAGCGAGCTGATAAAGCTTTCAGCCTGCTTTCCGAGGTCGGTTTCCGTAAATGCAAACAGGCCGACGACTATCACCAGCGCAATAATCGTCAGCACTATAAGACCTGTCAGAATATGGCGGATTGATTTCATTTATCAGGACCAGCCGCAGTCGTCGTAATCCTTCCACTTTTCGTTAGCCTGATACTCGCCGATTTTGTAGACGATGTAAGCAGCAGCGCCCACAATCAGCACCAGCGCAGAAAAAATCGGGATAGCCCATGCACCCTTTTTCTTTTTTTCAACCATTGCTTCGATGTTATTCATCATTTTCGCTCCTTTCAAGCAAAGCTTTGTATATATCCGACTTGGAAAACGGCGTTATACCTGCCGCCGCTTTGCAAGCCTCTGACGGCTTCATGCCGTTTTTAACGTTTTTGATTGCGATTTCGACCGCATTTTCAAGGGACATTTCTTCCTCGGCGTCGTTTTCCGCCGCTCCCTCGACTACTATTACATATTCCCCTCTCGGGTTTTCCGTTTCGTACAGCTGTATCAGCTCCGACAGCGTACCCCTTATAATTTCCTCGTGGATTTTCGTCAGCTCACGGCATAAGGCTGCACGCCTGTCGCCGAGTGCATCGTACAAATCCCGCAGCGTGTATTTAAGCTTATGCGGCGCCTCGTAGAAAATCATCGTCCTTGTAAAGTTTTTTATCTCGTTCAGATGGGCGGTGCGCTGTTTTTTCGTTACGCTTAAAAAGCCCTCGAACGTAAACCTTGACGTCGGCAGTCCCGACACCGCAAGCGCAGACATAGCCGCCGTCGGCGACGGCACAACGACCGTTTCCACTCCCCTCTCGGCGCACAGCCGCACCAAATCTTCGCCGGGGTCGGAAATGCAGGGCATTCCTGCGTCGGTCACAATAGCGCAGGTTTCTCCGTCAAGAATGCGGGCGATTATCTCCTCGCCACGCTTTCGTATATTATGCTCGTAATAGCTGACCAACGGCTTTTGTATACCGAAGTGTGTCAGCAGCTTGAGCGAAACCCTCGTGTCCTCGGCGGCGATAAAATCGACGCTTTTAAGCGTTTCGACCGCCCTCGGGCTGAAATCGCCCAGATTGCCGATAGGAGTACCGACAACGTACAGCTTTGACATATTTATACCTCTTTCGGTTTGTAGCATTTTCACTCCGCCGTGTTCTGCGGGTTTGTTCCGAAAATGCCCTTGAGCATTTCGTCCCTTACGGCGAGCCCTATTTCAACGCCCGATTTTCCGCCTTTTTTCCCGCTTACGAGCGCAAGCCAGGGTTTTTCGCCCGTTTTGTTGCTGACGAGCGTCACGTTTTTCGGCTCCACGCCGTATTTCCGCATAAGGCACAGCAAATCCGTCAGTCTTTCGGGGATATGGCAGATTTTGAGCCTTCCGCCGAATTTCAGCAGAGCCGCCGCCGCCTTTACCACTCCCTCAAGGTCGCATTTAAGCTCGTGCCTTGCGATAGCCTGTGCGGGGGAGAGCCTTTCAAGCCCGCAGTTGGTCTTGTAGTACGGCGGATTTACCGTAACGACGCTCACGCTTTCTCTCGGTATGTGCGAAAATAGTTCGTCCGACGTGAGGTCGGCACGAACGGGGACAATATCCTCAAGCGAGTTTTCCGCAACGCTTGATTTTATCAGCTCAACCGCCTCGTGCTGTATTTCAACGGCGTATATTTTTTTCGGTGCGTATTCGTTATGCAGGATAAGCGGGATAATTCCGCACCCGCTGCAAAGGTCGCATACCGTATCATTATGCTTAACGTCGGAAAATACCGCCAGCAGAAATGCGTCCGTTCCGAAACGATGGTCGTCGCTGACGAATATCTCCGTGCCGTTAAGGTCGAATTTTTCAATATTCTGTTCCATTTTAACCTACCATAATATCGCTCTCGGGGAGCACCGTGCTCTTGTCGGGCGGCTTGTTGCCCGCAAGCGACAGTACCAGCGAAACGGGGCCTATTCTTCCTATGAACATAATCACCATAAGTATAAACCGTGCGGGCAGACCCGACTGCACCGTAACGCCCGAGGTAAGGCCGGTCGTCGAGAACGCCGAAACTACCTCAAAAAGCACGTCGTTCGCCGCAAGCGACGTATCGGACAGGTAAACCGTCATAAATCCCGCAAGCACAAAGACTATCGACAGGAAAACAACCGTTATCGCTTTGAATACGACTTGTTTTGAAACTGTGTGCTTCAGCAGCTCCACATGGTTTCGGTTGCGGATAACCGACCATACGGTCGCTACAAGTATAGCGAGCGTCGTCAGCTTTATTCCGCCGCCCATCGAGCCGGGAGCGGCGCCTATAAACATAAGTATAATCGTAAAAATCTGCGACATTTCGTTAGCGCACGGCAGAGGGGCTATGCATATTCCCGCCGACCTTGCGCCGAAGCTTGCGAACGCCGAGGTCGTTATGACCGTAAGCGGCGAATATTCTCCGAAAACGTCGGGATTTGTAAGCTCTACGACAAGATAAACCGCAAAGCCTATCACAAAGAGAATGCCCGTAAACATAAGTACGACCTTTGTGTTGAGGCAGAGCCTGCGGCGGTGTCTTATGCCTTCGTATATATCCTGGAGCACAACAAAGCTCAGCCCGCCGAGCATTACTATCATCATCATCGTAACAACAAACAAAGGCTCGTCGGCAAAGCAGGAAAACCCTACCCCGCCGCCTTCAATGCCCATAAGGTCGAAGCCTGCGTTGCAGAATGCGGAAACTGCGGTAAAAAACGACATGAACACGCCGTAGCCGCCGTATCTCGGCACAAACGTCAGCATAAGCAGAGCGGCGCCGATTATTTCGATAGAGAACGTGTAGGCAATAAGCCTGAAAAACAGGGGTTTTACGGACTTTACGCCCGACATTGCGAACTCCTCCGCCGCATTCCTCGTCTTGACCAGCCCGACCTTACGCCCGAGCATAAGGTTAAAGAACGTTACGAACGCAATAAAGCCGAGGCCGCCTATCTGTATAAGGAGCATTATAATCGACTGTCCGAAAACTGACCACTGGGAATAAGTGTCGTAGATTGTTATTCCGTTGACGCAGGTCGCCGAAAGCGCCGTAAAAAGACAGCCGAAAAAGTCGGTAAACTCACCGCTTTTCGCCGAAAACGGCATAAACAGGAGCAGTGTTCCGACGGAAATAATCGCAAGAAATCCCAGCACGATTGTACGGGCGGGGGAAATACTGCGGGTCTTGACTTTCTTGAACTTTGGCATTCCTTACCTCCCGCTTAAATAACCTCGTCGGATTTCTGCGACAGAGCGTAGGCGTAAGCCTTTTCGCCGTATGCGTATATGACAAATGAGTCGGTAGAAGCGATTTCTTCGAATATTTCTTCCTTTTCGCCGAGCTTTGTTTCGTAGTCCTTAGGCATGAGCACAAAGGAATTGAGCTTTATTTCCGATTCGTCGGAAACTGACGTCACGTCGGTATTCCTGTTAAGGAACTGAAGGCTCATCGCCGTACTCCTCGTACAGCCGAGAACGGCAATCGAGGGCGCCTCGCTCCTGTTGTAAACGTACTGCGAAACTTCAGCCGCCGCCGCAGTTTTTGCGCTTGCCTCCGCCTCGCACATCGGCAGATATACCGCCGAAACGAAAACGAGCGAATACGCCGTCGTAAGCAGCACGATAACCGAAACGAGCAGCGAACGGAATTTCTTTGAACAATTTATGACAACCATAACCAGCACCATTACACAAAGCGGCACCGAGGCGGTTATAGTCAGATTTTCGAGGGTGAGAATGGACGAGCTGCTGGAGCCTATGCGGAGGGCGTACAGCCCGAGTGTGGGCGAAATCGCAAGCGAGCCCGAGCTGATTACGACGGGAATATCAACCGCAAAGAAAAGCAGGAACGACAAAAGCATAATCGCTATCGCCCCGAGCACCTTTCGGAGATTTATGCTCGTGGTAAAAAGCGCAAACATAACAAGCACCGTTGCGAACGGTATAACGCCGTCGAGAAAACGCCCGAAAAGGACGGAATCCTGCGTCTGACCGAACGCCTCGCCGCCTGCACGGAAAAATACGCCGTAAATTAAAATGAATATAACCGACAAAGCGGAGTAAACTGCGAACGTTGCGGTTTCCATGCTGTACGACTGCGGGATGGATTTCCGCTTTCTTCGGATACAGCTGTAAACAATCGCTCCGAAAATGCACAGCGCAAGCGCCGCCATGCCCCACGACGCCGTAACGAGGTAGTAGAGCTGACCTATAAACGCTTCGACGAGGGAGAATGCGCCGTTGTCGGAGATATTCCCCGCAAAGTTCACGGCGAAATTTTCAAGCGTGTCCGTAAGCTCAAAGCAGTTTTTCTGCCACAGTCCGTTCTGCACGCTGTACGCCATAACGTGCTCAAGCAGCAGGAAAAGCGCCAGCGACGGAATAAACGTCTTGAGGTACACGATTTTCTTTCCGTAGCACACCCGCACGAAAACAATCGTAAGCACCGCCGCAAGCGAAATCATAACGAGTCTTGAGCCCGCCGCCGCCGTTGCGGCGCATACGAACGCAGTCGCTACGGAGTAGAAATGCTTTGAATACAGGGAAATCTGGTCCCCTGCGAGGAAAATGAACCATATCAGCACCCACGGCATAATCATCGCAAACGCTTCGGTCCAGATAAATTTCGTATGTGCGAAATAGCAGCAGTATCCGCCGCCCGCACACGCCGCACACACGAGCTTCCACGTCTTGTTTACCCGTATTCTCATGCCGATACGGTAGATTATAAGCGGAATTGCGCTCACAGCAAGGCCGTTGAGAATAATCATCGCACGGTACCTCGCCACAGGCTCATCAACCATCGCCATAATCGGCGCATACAGAAGTCCCTGGAGAAAATCGGAATAGCTGCCGACGTCGGACATCACGCCCTGCCAGCTGTTACCGCTGAAATAGCTGCTGAGCGCCGCAACGCTGATTTCGGCGGGGTCGATTCCGGGATAGGTGCGGAAAAGTGCGAAAACCGTGTTGACAGCGGCAAAAATGATATATAAAGCAAGCATTGTCACGGGGTCCTTGTGCCTTGAATAAAAATCGGACAGACGGCCCTTTATGTTCAGCTCCGCCACAGCGCACCCTCCTTTCCTTTCGGCGTTATGCCGCCGAGCCTGTAAGCATAATATAAATCATCCAGATAATAACCGAGCTTAAAACGGAATTTGCGAGCATGCCGACGATAAAGCCGCCGAATCTCGGATTTCCCGCATCTTCCAGCGCAAGGAAATACTCCTCGCTCATATTTCCGTCGAATTTTTCACGGATTTCCTTTATCCTGCGGTAGCTCCAGCGGACGTAGAAGTAGTCGCTGAACAGCAGTGCCGCAATAGTCAGCCCTATCATGATAAGCGTAAAGACCGAGCTTATCGTCGGGAAAGGGTTTGTTGAAAGCAGTCTTGCCGCCGCTTCACGCAGTTCGGGGATATACGCTCCGATGTACTGCACCAGCTGGGGCATGGACAGCACCGCCGAGAGCAGCGTGAGCGGAATCGCAAAGAGATTCATTCTCCGATAGAAGAAGTAAGGGGCGATAAAGAACGCCGCAAAAAGGTTTGTCGAGATTTTTCTGCCCGTCATCTGAAGTCTGACGCAGTAGGAAATGTATTTCGGGGTAAAGAAATTCGATTTCCCGAAGAAGTACATCAGCTCCTTCTGCGAAATTCCGTCGCACATTACGGGCTCGCCCTGCTGCGCCTCACGCTGGGCGATTATTTTTTCTATCAGCTCGTTCATTGTCATAACCTCGGGCATTTCGCCGTCGGTATCTTCGCCATCGGGGTCTGCGCCGTCAGTTTCTGCGGCGACGGTTTTTTCCGCCGTGCCTTTTTTCCACTCAAAGCCGCTGCTGTGCCAATTCTCATTGGGGCAGCACCTGCTCTCGTTCCAGCAGGAACGGTGCATAGGCGTTCCGCAGTCGGGGCAGACAACAATATCGTCGCCCTCGGCGAATTTTTCGCTGCAAAGCTGACAAAGACAGCCGTTATATTCGTTCATAGTCTGTTTCCTCTTTTTTTCGTCTTTCGCCGCACTGCCTGCCGTGGCATAAAAGCGGCAATCTGCCTTATTTTTTCGTTACGGCATTTCCACATGTGTAATATTTACCCATTATCCTATATAGTATAACAGATTTTTCAAAAAAAATCAATAGGGGCGTCACGCCGTCTGGAGCGGGAGCTTTTTGAGAGAATCTGCGCCCTTTGAAAAGGGCGCCCCTAAACTTTTGCACATTTGATTTATAGGCTTTTGTGCCGAAGACAGTGTTTTATTTGGTTTGGAGCAAGCACTCTTTCGGGGGACACCTTTCTGAAGAAAGGTTATCCCCCGCACCCCCTTCCAAAGACTTTCTGTGCGGGAATTGCAACGTGGATTTTTTATACAGACAAGTGCGAACATCCCGCACCGCCGTAAAACGCCGCCTGCCGCCGCCATTTTACTCGCTCCTCACTCCGTTCGTCGCCCTCGCTTCGCTCGTGGCGGTGCTGTGTTTATGCGGGCTGTGTGCTACACGGCTGCTCCGCATATCATCTGTATAAAGGAAAACGCAAGGGGGTTGATATGAACTAAATATTCGCTGCTTTAAAGCGTCGCAGTTACTAGAAAAGAAATCAAAACAAAGGGGTATGGGAGAAATCTCCCCAAAATACACTTCTCCGTCGCCAAACTTACAGACAACCCTTACCACGACGACGAAATGAACACCTCTGCTTTAAAGCAGCGCAGTTATTCAGAAGTCACACTATTTTGCGCCGTCCTACCGCACTCACGTTAAATAAAAATACAAGGGTTGTTGGTACAAATTAGGTGTTTATCGCTTTAAAGCGGTGCAATTCTCTAAAATCCACCCATTTCCCACCGCCCCGCCGCACTCCACTATAAAAGCTCTCAAAATTTACGCCACTGCATATGAACGAGAAAAGACATTATAGGCTGGCATTTCTATCCTCGTGCACAGGCATACGTTTGAGAGCGTCGAGCTTGTTTTCGTGCGCTCTTTCCTCCGTTTCGAGTTCAAAAGTTTTTTGCAATGCCTTGCGAAAAACTTTTGCGTGTTTGAGAAACGGACGTGCTTGTTTCTTGTCTAATAAAACTGTGGTCATGCCCCGTGCTAACGGACGTTTCTTTCCCCCATTTCTTGACGGGACAAGAAATGGGGCGAGGGG
>JAZNLN010000020.1:0-8061 GCA_045579125.1 Ruminiclostridium sp. | reverse complement strand
CTGTGGGTGTATGGCTGTCGGAGCCGATAAGAGTCTTGCCGGGCTTGCCGTATCTTTCGAGGTGTACCTGGTGGCAGATACCGTTGCCGGGACGGGAGAACCAGATTCCGTGTTTTTTTGCAATGCTGCCGATAAATCTGTGGTCGTCAGCGTTTTCGAAGCCGGACTGGAGAGTGTTGTGGTCGATGTAAGCAACCGAACGCTCGGTTTTTACTCTGTCAACACCCATAGCCTCAAACTGCAGATAAGCCATAGTACCTGTGGCGTCCTGCGTGAGCGTCTGGTCGATTTTAAGGCCGATTTCGGTGCCTTTAATCATTTCGCCGTCTATAATGTGTTCCTTGATGATTTTTTCAGTCAGTGTCAGACCCATTTTAAACAATCCTTTCAGTTTATATTCATAATGTTATTTTACTATATTTGATAAACTTTGTCAAGAAAATATCAAAAATTCGGAATGTTTTTTTATATTTTTACATAATTCCCGCAGATAATGCGAAAAACGCCTCCCGAAGCATTTGCCGGGAGACGTTTATCAGTGCTGTTTTATACTGCCTGTGCGTTATAAAGCTTGTAGTAGTCGCCTTTGCGTGCGATAAGCTCGTCGTGCGTACCCGCCTCCGTAACGCCCTTGTTGGAAACGTACATAATAACATCGCAGTTGCGGATAGTTGAAAGGCGGTGAGCGATGATGAATGACGTTCTGCCCTTGAGCAGATGGTCCAGACCTTTCTGCAGATATTTTTCGGTCTTTGCGTCGATAGACGAGGTCGCCTCGTCGAGTACGAGAATTTTCGGGTCGGAGAGAATTGTTCTTGCGAAAGCGATGAGCTGCTTTTCGCCCTGCGAAAGACCCGAGCCACGCTCGTTCACGACGGTATTGTAGCCGTCCTTCATTCGGGTAATGAATTCGTCTGCGCCTACGATTCTGCAAGCCGCATATACCTCCTCGTCGGTTGCGTCGAGTCGGCCGTACTTGATGTTTTCCATGAGCGTTCCGCTGAAAATAAAGCTGTCCTGGAGCATTATTCCCATCTGTGAGCGGAGCGAGTTCAGCGTTACCTTGGATATATCCACGCCGTCGATTTTTACCGTGCCTC
Organism: Ruminiclostridium sp.; assembly: GCA_045579125.1. Lineage (GTDB taxonomy): Bacteria > Bacillota > Clostridia > Oscillospirales > Ruminococcaceae > Ruminiclostridium_E. The sequence goes on along the minus strand of JAZNLN010000020.1, from coordinate 6,961 downwards.
CGCTGAGGTTATAGAAACGGGAGATAAGGTTTACGATTGTGGTTTTTCCCGCACCTGTCGGTCCTACGAGAGCGATACTCTGACCGGCCTTGATGTCGAGATTAAGGTTTTCGAGGATATTCACGCCCTCCTCGTAAGCGAAGGTAACATTTTCGAAGCTTACGTCGCCCCTGATAGTCGGCATTTTCTCCGCATTGTCGCAGTCCTTTACCGCAACAGGCTCGTCGAGCATTTCAAATATACGCTCAAGGTATGCGACGGCGGTGATAAACGTATTCATAAGGTTTGAAAGGTTCATCAGCGGCTGCCAGAAGCGTGCGCCGTAGCTGCTCATTGCGAGGATTGTACCGAGTGTTACGCCCGGAGTAAGGCAGATAAGACCGACGCCGAAGATGAACGCCCTTACTATTATTGAAACCGTGTCGGTAACGGGCCAGACGAGGTTAGAGTATCTGACCGCTGACATCCACGATTTTCTGTATGCGGTTGCGAGCTTGTCGTTGATTTCGCAGTTTTCCTCCTCACGGGTGAAAAGCTGGGATATTTTTACGCCGACAATGCTTTCATGCGTATATGCGTTGAGATTTGAGCTTTTGTTGGAAACCTTCTGCCACGCTCTGCGCTGCTTGTTTTTGATTGAAAACATAATCAGCGCAAAAATCGGCAGACCCGCAAGCACTACAAGTGCCAGCTGCCAGCATACGAAGAACATGAAAAATGCGATGAAAATAAGGTTTAGGCACTCCATGACAAGGTTGATGATACCGTTTGTCATGAGGTCGGAGATTGAGTTTATGTAGTTGATAATGCGGACGAGGATTTTTCCGTGGGGGCGGTTGTCGTAGTATTCGAACGACAGCGCCTGCATGTGTGCGAACAAATCCCTGCGTATGTCGAATATGATATTCTGTCCGACCTTGGTCATTATCTTTGCACGAATCTGCGTGAAGAAAATGCTTATGGTAATAGTTGCGAGCAGAGCGGCCGCAAGCAGCAGAATCATCGGTATATCATCGGTTGATTTCATGTAGTTGTCCACGGCGAGCTGCGTGATAATCGGGGCGAGCAGACCGAACACAACCGCAACACCGCTCAGTAGCAGTGCGGCGATAATGTTTTTTGTATATTTTTTCACATAGACGAGCGCACGCTTGAGGTGTCGTATGTCGAATGGAGTTTCAAGCGTTTCGTCAATGTCGAATTTATTTCTTGCCATTGTCTTTCCTTTCCGTGCCTGTGCCTTGCACAGACACCAAATTTACTTCTGGAGGTCGTATACTTCCTTATAATAGCCCTCACGGGAGATAAGCTCCTCGTGAGTTCCGATGTCGGCTATTTTGCCGCCCTGGAGAATGATTATCTTGTCAGCGTCCTTGGTTGAGGAAATTCTCTGTGCGATAATGATTTTCGTGCAGGGAAAATCGAGGTTTGCAAGACTGTTCTGAATGTGTTTTTCGGTTTCGAAATCGACTGCGGAGGTGGTGTCGTCAAGTATAAGCACGGAGGGCTTTACGGCAAGCGCACGGGCGAGAGAAATTCTCTGTTTCTGACCGCCCGAAAGACCTACACCACGTTCGCCGACAATAGTATCATAGCCGTCCTCCATGCGTGAGATAAAGCCATGTGCGTCGGACGCCTCGGCAAATTTTTTCACATCTTCCTCGCTTATGCCTGTATCGCCGAAAGAGATATTTCCGTCGATTGTGTCGGAGAACAGGAGAACGTCCTGCGTAGCCATTCCGATACTGCCACGGAGCTGTCCGAGCTTGAGCATGTGTATGTCAATGTCGTCGAGGAGAATTTTGCCCTTGTCTGCGTCGTAAATTCTCGGTATAAGGTTGATAAGCGAGGTTTTTCCCGAGCCTGTTTCGCCCATAATCGCAACGGTTTCTCCGGGGTTAATCGTGAACGAAAGGTCGTGCAGCACTTCCTTGCTTCCGTAGGAGAACGACACGTTTTCGAATACGATTTTTCCCTTTAATCTGCCGTTTTCGAGGTCAACTGCGTCGGCTCTGTCAACGATTTTCGGTCTGCCGTAGTAAAGCTCTATAATCTTGTTGGCGGAGGCAGTAAAGCGCTGGAAATCGTTGATGATGTTTCCGAGCGTTCTCATGGGGTTGGAGATTGTCCATACAAGTCCCGAGAATGCCGCATATTCGCCGAGCGTCAGTCTGCCGCATACGACGAAGATACCGCCGCAGAGGAGCTGAATAACCATAAGCGACTGCGAAACGATTTCGAGCAGGGGAAAGAATTTCAGCCAGGTGAGAGAGGCTTTTATATTTGCCTTATTATAGTTTTCGTTCTTTTCGTTGAACTTCTTTATTTCATAATCCTCACGGGCGAACGCCTTTACGACACGGTTGCCCGAGATGTTTTCCTCGGCGGATGTATTCATCTGCGAGAGGCGCTCACGCAGGTCAACATACTGCGGTCCGATTTTCTTTTTCAGCTTTGAGGTTATAAGCATGATAAGCGGCGTGAGGATAAGCATGCACAGCGCCATGAGCCAGTCTATCGTGAAGAAATAAACCGCTGTTGCGCCGAAAAGCACGATACATTCAAGGAAGGTCTTTATAATCCACGCTACGGAGTGGCGAACCATGTCGAGGTCGCCGCTGACTCTTGTCATTATGTCGCCCGTTCTGTAATAATCGTAGAAAGAGGCGTCCTGTGACTGGATATTTGCGAACAGGATTTTGCGTATGCGGTAGATAAGCCCCTGCGAGGAATGCTCGTAAAGGATGTTTCCCGTATACTGTATAGCCGCACGCAGTACCGTAAACGCAACCATCTGCACGAGCATAATTATAAGTATGTCCGTATGCAGACGCAGGTTCTCCATTGCGTTTTCATGATTTATGAAAGTATCGATAATCTGCTGGGTAAGGTAGGGGGTAATTATGTACATTGACTGGCATATGACGGTAAGACAGAGGGCGCAGATGTAGCTTACACGGTTGCCCTTCATATTCTTCCAGAGCCATCTTAACAGAAACATTTTCCTGCTCCTTTCGTTTTTTTGATTTTTTCGGGTTAACGACTCCCGCATGTCCGTACACGGAACGGACGTTCTGTATATAATCCGCAGTATGCGGAGCTTACAGCAAGCGTTTCAGTGCGGCGGTCCTGCGGCGGGAAACCTTGTGCTTTTCGCCGTTGCACATTATAATATCGTGTCCGCCGTCGTCGTTTATCGAAAGTCCGCTGATTTTTGAAACGTTGACTATTTTTGATTTTGATATTCTGAAGAATGCGCCGTCGCTGCACAGATTTTCGAGCTCGTACAGCTTCTGCTTTGATTTGTATTTCATTCCGTCGCAGTGAATGCTGACCACGGTGTTGTCAGCGCTGAAATAATAAATGTCGTTTATCGGGATTCGCTTCACGTCACGCTCCGCATAACCGAGCACGGTTTTTTCGGGAGCATAAGCGGGGGATTCTTCCCTTATGCTGTTGTGGATTGCCTTTGCCACGATGTTCAGCTTATGGGTATTTCGTTCGTTTATGTATACCCGCACACGCAGGTATTCAAGCGTTGTCGAAATCGTAGTGCACCAGCTTGCGAACGTGTCGTCGATAATGCGGTTTGAACTGCCGTATGACAGCACACAGTAGCCAAGACATCTGTCGAGGAAGTGCAGGGGCATAAAGTAATATGCGGCGGGCTTTTTTCGTGTCAGCCACGGGTGCATTTCCTTCGTCGGGAAGCGCTTGTCCACAGAAATTATCCTCTGGGGATTCTTGCTCAGCTTGCACATCATTTCTTCGGGGTAGCTGTCGGTGCGGTATTCCTTGTTGTTCTTTACGCTCCAGTCGTTGCACAGGCACAGCGAAATAAGCTCCGTGCCTCCGTCCACGACGTATGTAAGGCGGTTGAAACGGTCGATGTATTCGACCATCGTCGAGGCGCTTGAAAGCGAGGAGGATATATTGCTCGTGCTGTAAAGCATGCGATTGAATTCACGGGGCTTGATATTGGCTGTGACGTAATTTGACAGCTCTCTGAAATTGCGTTTGCAGCCGCAGCTCTCTCCCGCAATTATATTGGACGAAAAATCTCTTGTTCCGCTGACAAACGGGGGCAGCCTTTTTCTGCCCGTTATCTGCTCGTGGATATAATCCACCGCCCTTGCGCCCAGCTCGTCGTTGGGTACGATATAGGTAGTGACGGACGGGATATTCATGCAAGCGGAAAAATCGCTGTCATAGCCTGCAACCGCAATATCCTCGGGTATTCTTATCCCGTTAGCAATGAGCGTATTCGCAAGCTCGCACGCCATAGTATCGTTGGCGCATATCACGGCGTCGGGCAGGGTGCCGGCAGCTATAAGCTTTTCGGCGTACGCTCTTGCGCTGTCCTTCCAGTAGTCGCCGTATGTTATCCAGTCGTCGCTGTATTCAAGACCGTGCGCATGCATTGCGTCCTTGAAGCCCGCAATGCGCTGGTCGGTGCCGATATTGTTTTCAAAGCCCATAAGGCAGTATATCGTCCGACAGCCGTGTTCTGTTATCATATGCTCGGTAAGCTCTCTGAAATATTCCTTGTGGTTTATTTCTATTGAGTGAAGCAGAGGGTCCTCGGATGAAATCGAAACTGCGGGACAGCGGCATTTCTTTTTCAGCAGCTCGTCGATATGTTTCAGCGGAATATCATCGAAAAAGCATTTCCGCAGATAAATAAGTCCGTCGAGCGTATCGAAATTTATTAGATTGTAAATATTCATTTCGCCGATACTGTCGAGAGATTCGGTTTTTACTTCCGATGCGGTGGAGAAAATTGCGGTGCTGTATCCGAATTCGGCTGCACGCTGATTTATGCCGAGAATGAGCTGTTTTGTAAAGCCGTCGTAAATGCGGGGAGCAACGACTCCTATTGTTTTGCTCTTTTCGCTCATAACGCAGTTTTCCTCCTGTCGTAAACGATTTCTGCCGACTGTTATTCATATTATACACTTTTTTCAAACGCTGTCAAGGTAATTCCCGAAAAATTTTCCTCTGTAATAAATATTAAGTATTTTGAATAAAACGAGGACAGATAAAACGTTCGTTTTGCGAAAAAATGACAGCCTCGTGCAGAGGCGGAGCGTATGCATTATTTTGAATAAACCACTTGTATTTTTTCTGCCGCCGTGATATAATATACTATGTTTACATTAAATGCAAAGGAAAGGATACAAAAATGGATAATTTCAAGGAACAGCTTGTTAAACAGGAGGCAAGCGGAAAAATATATTTTCTGCGGGGAACTATAATTGCGGCGGAACTGTGTCTGCTTGCACTGCTTGCGGTAGCTACGATGCTTATTACGGAGATTATGTCGCTGTCGCTGCTGCTTGCGATAGGCTCTTTCTTCCTGCTTAAATATCTTCTTGACAACACGATTGTAGAATACGAGTACATAGTTACCAACAACGACTTTGACGTTGACAAGATAATCGGAAGAAGAAAGCGCAGACGCCTTATAACAATCTCTCTTTCTAATGTTGAGGAAATCGGCGAGTACAAGGGCGACCACGGCGCCGACGCATCCGCAACCGTGCTTGCGACCGACGGAACGGGAGTGGGAATGTGGTACATGCTTGCAAAGCACAGTGAATACGGAAAAATTCTCGTTGTATTCACCCCCAACGACGCAATTCTTGATACAATGAATCCCGCTCTCCCGTATTCAATCAGAATGAACAGAAAAGCTCCGTCTGACGAGGAATAAAATATTTGATGAAAAATGCTGTTTTGAAAAATACGCTCCGTGAAATGCGGAAAAGCAAGAGCCGTTTCTTCTCCATATTCGGCATTGTCGCAATAGGCGTAAGCTTTTTTGCGGGCGTTACAGGCTCGCCGTACGATATGCGTGCTACGGCGGACGAGTACTTCGACAAAACGGACCTTATGGATTTCCGTCTTGTTTCGACGTACGGCTTTGATGAAGATGACATTTCCGCACTCCGTGAAATCGAGGGTGCGGAAATTTATCCGTCCTACTATACCGATGTACTGATTTATTCCGACGGCGCTTCCAGCAGTAAGGTCGCAAGGCTTTACCCCGTGCAGGAGGAATATTCGTATAATACGCTCACGCTCAAGGAGGGACGTTATCCCGAGGCGGAGAACGAATGTATGGTTGATTCGGGCGGCATGGTCGAGGCTATTTCCGTAGGCTCAACGGTTACGTTCTACGACCACGAGAACGATTTGAGCGACACTCTTTCCTGCACGGAATACACTGTTGTCGGAATGTTCAAATCGCCGATGTACGTCGATAAAACCGTAAGAGGCAACACCAATGTCGGCGGCGGCACCATTTCAACCGCAATCTACATTCCCGAGGACAACTTCCTGACGGAATATTATACGCAGGTTTTTGTACGCATACCCGAGCTTGAAAAGTATCTTTGCTACGGCGACGAGTACGAAGCGGAAGCGGATAAATATGCGGAGCTGTTCGAACAGAAAGCGGATATACGCTCGGTTGAACGGCTTGACAAAATAAAATCCGACGCATATGCCGAAATCGACGACGCAAAAAAAGAGCTCGCCGACGGAAAGGCGGAGGCTGACGAAAAAATAGCCGACGCACAGAAGGAACTTGACGAGGCGGCGGAAAAACTGGCAGAGGCAAAGGAGGAGCTTGATTCTGCGCCCGCAGAGTTTGAGGATGCGGAGAAAAAGCTTGCCGACGGAAGAAAGGAAATCGACGACGGCTACGCCGAGCTTGAAAAAAACAGAGCGGATTACAAGGAACAGATAGCCGACGCAGAAAAGCAGCTTGAGGATAACCGAAAACTGCTTGCCGACGGCGAAAAGGAATATAACGACGGGCTTGCGCAGTTCAACGACGGCTATGCCGAATATGAAAAGAACAAGACGGCGTTTGACGAGCAGTATGCACAGTACGAGGCGGGCAGGGTGCAGCTTGACGTGGCGGCGGGACAGCTTGACAGGCTGAAAGCGGCATACG
>JAZNLN010000019.1:0-3330 GCA_045579125.1 Ruminiclostridium sp. | reverse complement strand
TTCCGTAGATTTTGATACGGGAGTAATAACCGATATTACAACAGGAAAAACGTACAAGGCACAGCCGTTCCCGCCTTTTATACAGAATATTATAAAGAGCGGTGGGCTTTTGAAATCACTGAAAGAGGGCGAAAACAATGGTTAAGAATATCGCAGTTATAAGGGGCGACGGAATAGGCCCCGAAATCGTGGAGCAGGCTGTTAAGGTACTTGACAAGATTGCCGAAATCTACGGTCATACATTCAATTACACAGATGTTGATATGGGTGGGTGCGCTATTGATAAATACGGCGACCCTCTGCCCGAAGCCGAGCTGAAAAAATGCGTCGGTTCCGACAGCGTTTTGCTCGGTGCGGTCGGCGGAGATAAGTGGAACGGAGTTGCGGGTCATATGCGCCCCGAAAAGGGATTATTAAGACTGCGTGCGGGTATGGGCGTGTATTCAAATAACCGCCCCGCAAAAATATGGAAACAGCTTTCCGACGCATCGCCGTTGAAAAAATCAATCGTTGAAAAGGGGATTGATTTTATTATAGTCCGTGAGCTTATCGGCGGCATTTATTTCGGCGAACACAAGACCGAGGGCGATACCGCTACCGATATTCTGCGTTACAGCGAAAGTGAAATAGAGAGAATCGGGCGCATTGGTTTTGAAACGGCGAGAAAGAGAAACAAGCGCCTTTGCTCCGTAGAGAAAAGCAACGTGCTTGATTCCAGCCGCCTTTGGAAAAAGGTGATGCATCGTCTTGCCGAGGAGTATCCCGACGTAGAGCTTTCCGATATGCTGGTAGACAACTGTGCTATGCAGATTGTAAAAAATCCCGCACAGTTTGACGTAATTGTTACCGAAAATATGTTCGGCGACATTCTTTCCGACGAAGCTTCGATGATAACGGGCTCAATCGGAATGATTCCGTCGTCAAGCCTCGGAGCGACATCATGCGGACTTTATGAGCCTATTCACGGCTCTGCGCCCGATATTGCGGGCAAGGACCTTGCTAACCCGATAGGCACCATACTTTCGGCGGCTATGATGCTCCGATACAGCTTTGATATGGAGGCCGAGGCATGCGCTGTCGAAACTGCGGTTTCCGCTTACCTTGACGCAGGCTACCGTACTGCGGATATAATGAGCGACGGAATGATTGAGGTAGGATGTAAAAAGTGCGGCGAGCTTATAATCGGAAATATAAAAAAACAGGATCAATGAGCTGTTCGGAACAGTTCGCCCTGAATGAAAAATGCCTGCATTTTTACAATCGGCATTGTGCATTATATATGCCGCATGCATTCGGATTATGTAATTTATTGTTGTATTTTGATATGGAAAAATCATGAAATCAGAGTTATAATGTAGTCAGTGATTTGTTTCACAGATTATGATTAAGGAGAAGATATTATGAAAAAAAGAATTTTAAGCGCTCTGCTTGCGTCTGCACTTGTTGTGTCTGCCACAGCGTGCGGCGGCACTGCTTCTGATTCTGCAGCCGCAACAACCACTGCAATCGCAGCAACTACAACAACCGCAGCGTCAACCACAGAGGCTCCCGCTACAACAACCGCAGCGTCAACCACAGAGGCTCCCGCTACAACTACCGCCGCAGACAGCATCGAAGAAAGCACGGACACAACAACCGTTTCGGACACAGTCGAAAATGACGAAACAAGCGAAGAAAGCGGAAGTGAATTTAAGGAATTTAACATTTATGATGTTGATTTCACGCTTGACGATTTCCCCGAGATTGACTTTCTGAACGAAGAACAAAAGCAGGCTTTCATGTTAGCGTCTTTCGTTTATATGACTTTTGACATGGACGGAGATATGTTTTTCAGATACAACGATATAACTCCTGTCTACAACGAAGAAAATTACATGTGCCACACAGGCTTTGATTATGAAAGTGTAGTCAGCGGCTTCAAAGCTGTTCTTTCGGAGGATATTTTAAACGAAAGATTTAAAGAGCAGTACACCGACTTGAACGGAGAGTTCCTTTGCTTTGACGGTGCTCGTGGAGCGTCCGCTGATTTTGATTGTATCAAGGGTGTTACTCCTGTCGAAATCACAGACGATAAGGTTTCATTCCAACTCACAGCGGCATACGCTGACCCCGAAACAAAGGAAAGTCTGGGAGAAACAGCGTTTGATTTTGAAATGTTGCTGACAGACGGACATTGGGTAATGACAAAATATGAACTTTGGATTTGATTTTAAACTAATAAAATCTTGTTTATAACAGGCAGCCTTTTATCTTGATTTTAGATGAAAGGCTGCTTTTTATATTTCACAATATCATAATCTGCTTGGTTTTGTGCACAATGAGAAAAAATCATATCATAAGTCTTTGTGCTCTCCGATGGGAGGAGAAGAATAAAAAACAACAATAATCCTGAAACAGCCTTCTTCATTAAAGTCTGCTGTTAACTGAGCACCAAGCTTTTCGGAAAGACATTTCACCACATAAAGTCCAAGACCCGAACCGCTTTTATTTCTTGGCGAAGGCATGTAGAATGGCTCAAATACCCTGTCAATATCCAGAGATACACTGTCCGCAATGTTATTGGATACACATAGTGTTACATGGTCATTGTCCTGTTTCAGCTTAACACCGAAGCTGTTGGCTGTGTACTTTTGTGCATTGGACATGAGATTATTCAGTATCCGTGTCAGGCAATGCACATCAGCCTGTATCACGATACCGTCATCAATTTCAAAATTGGTTTTGATGTTCCTTTCAGCTATCCATGAATGCTGTTCAAGCACTGTTTCGGTCAGCAGATTGCTGATATTGACTTCTTCAAGATGCAGTTCTTCATTGCCGTTTTCGATCTTCGTCACTTCAAAAAACTCATCAGAAAGCTCTTTCAGATAGCGATTTTTCAGCACCGCAATGCCGAGATATTCCGTATTTTTATCCGACAGCTCACCGCTTTTTTCTATCATTTGCAGATAGCCGAGCGATGCTGTCAGCGGTGTGCGGAAATCGTGAGATATACCCGAAATGACTGTACCGAGCTGCTTTTTCCGCTCCTCATATTCCACACCAAGCTGCCTCTGTATATCGGTATGCTCATTGACTTTGACAGCGAGTTCAACTAAATCCTTATCAAAATCCGTGACCCTGACAGGCTGTCTGTAATCGTTGTCCTTCAGCTTTTCGAGTTCCTGCGAGAATCGGCGTATATTCTTTTTCAGTGAGATATATTTCCACAGCAGGACGCACAAAATGACAAGGAGGCACACGCAGACAGTTCCGAGCAGAATTTCCATAGCGTGTACCTCCTTTTGTTATCAGCTAATTGGGTGCGGTTCAAGGGCAAATTTCTTTTTC
>JAZNLN010000018.1:0-5984 GCA_045579125.1 Ruminiclostridium sp. | reverse complement strand
ACAGCCTGACAAGCCTAAAAACAGAGGGCACAAAATGCAGATGTCACCTGTGAAGGAAAAGGCGATTGAATACGGAATAGAGGTATATCAGCCGCTTTCGCTCCGAAAGGGCGATGACGCCGAGGCGAGCCTTGAAACTTTAAGAAAGCTTGCTCCCGATTGTATTGTCGTGGTTGCATACGGTCAGATTCTGCCAAAGGAAATACTTGAGCTTCCGAAGTACGGCTGTATAAACGTACATGCTTCGCTTCTGCCGAGATACAGAGGCGCCGCTCCTATTCAGCGCTGCATAATCGACGGCGAAAAGGAAACCGGCGTTACAACGATGTATATGGCAGAGGGACTTGACACGGGAGATATGATTCTCTCCGAAAAGCTTGAAATAACTGAAACCATGACTGCCTCGGAGCTGCATGACAAGCTTTCCGAAATAGGCGCAGGACTTATCGTGAAAACTCTCGAACAGGCGGAGACGGGCACTGCTCCGAGAATTCCGCAGACTGACGATAACACATGTTACGCCAAAATGCTTACAAAAGAAACGGGCAGAATCGACTTCACAAAGCCCGCCGACGAAGTTTACAATCTTATCAGAGGCCTGTCGTCGAGCCCGTGCGCATATACTTTTGTTGACGGCATGAGGCTGAAGGTTTATTTTGCCGAGAAAACGGATATAATATCGGATAAGGAGCCCGGAACGGCGTACGACGACGCTTTCGGCGCTGTATGCGGCGACGGCCGTGTGCTCCGCTTTGCCGAGATTCAGGCGGAGGGCGGAAAGCGCATGAAAGCCGCAGATTATCTGCGGGGCAGAAAGGTGCCTGCGGGAACGGTGTTCGGTGCATAAGCAGGATACGGCTCCTGTGAATACGGAGGTATTGCATTGATACTTGATTTTTTTATTGATAACCCTACGGCGTCAAGTCTGCTTTGCGTTGCGACGGTTATTTTTGCGATGTTTTCTTCGATAAAGGTCAACACTACTTTCAGAAGATACAGCGGCGTGCATAACAGCGGCGGAGTTACCGCAAGCCGTGCCGCAAGAGAGATACTTGACGCAAACGGTCTTTATGATGTGCAGGTGACTGCGGTCAGAGGAAATCTGACCGACCATTACGACAGCCGCACGAACACAATTTCTCTGTCCGAGCCTGTTTTCAACAGCACCTCGGTTGCGGCAATAGGAGTAGCGGCACACGAGGCGGGACATGCGGTACAGTATGCAAAGGGATTTTTTCCGATTAAGGTGCGGAATTTCATTCTCCCTGCCGCACAGCTCGGCTCTCACGCCTGGATATGGCTGCTTTTGCTCGGTTTTGTGATGGGTGTGCCTTTGTTTATAGACGTCGGAATTATTCTTTTTGCGTTTATTTTCCTTTTTCAGCTCGTCACGCTGCCTGTTGAACTGAATGCAAGCAGACGTGCGATGTCGGCGATAAGAGATGGGAACATTCTTGACGGAGACGAGGCGAAAAAGGCGAGAAAGGTGCTTACTGCCGCCGCTATGACGTATGTGGCGTCGGTGCTGGTATCTCTTGCGCAGCTCCTGTGCCTCCTTTCGAGAAACAGACGGTAAACTGCGACAAAACCTTACAGGAAGGATTTTTAAAATGGCAACTTCACGACAGACGGTCCATGAGCTGCTTGTAAAAATGGATTGCAGCAACGCATATTCGAATATTGCGCTTGACAATGCGCTGGAGAATGCAAAGCTGAGCGCCCGTGACAAGGCGTTTGCGACAACGCTTTTTTATGGCGTGCTTGAGCGCAGAATGACGCTTGACTATATAATAAGAATGTACTCCTCAACGGAATTTGACAGGCTTGATACGGCGGTAGTCGAGCTCCTCCGCATGGGAATATATCAGCTCCTTTATATGGACAGCGTTCCCGAGAATGCGGCGGTGAATGAAACGGTATCGCTTGCGAGGCAGAATGTCAAGGGTTTTGTAAACGCAATTCTTCGCAATTTTATCCGTGACGGAATGAAGATAGACTACCGTGACCTCACAGGCGAGGCACGTCTTTCGATTGAATATTCCTGCCCGAAATGGCTGGTAAAAAAATGGACGGCGCAGTTCGGCGAGCAGACCTGCATAGAGATACTGAAATCCTGTTTCGGCAGACCACCGTTGTTCGTGCGGGTGAATACGCTCCGCTGCAATGCGGACACGCTCATAGCCGAGCTTGCTCGTGACAAGATAAAGGCACGCCGCAACGCCTTGCTGGACGACTGCGTCGAGATTGACAAGGTGAGCGGCATTGAATACACAAATGCTTACAGAAAGGGACTTTTTCACGTTCAGGATATTTCTTCACAGCTTTGCTGCAAGGCTGTAAAGCCGATATTCAATGAAACGGTGCTGGATATGTGTGCGGCGCCGGGCGGCAAGTCGTTTACGCTTGCCGAAATGATGGGAAATCGTGGCAGGCTTTGCAGCTACGACCTTTACAGCGGCAAGCTTTCCCTGCTTATGGGCGGTGCGAAGCGGCTCGGAATAAGCATAATCGAGGCAGAAAAAAACGATGCGTCCGTTTTCAATGAGAAAATCCCGATTGCGGACAAGGTGCTGTGCGACGTGGTGTGCTCGGGTCTGGGCGTTATCCGCCGTAAGCCCGAGATAAAATACAAGCCGATGAAAGAGCTGGAGGCGATACCTCCCATACAGGAGAAAATACTTGATACGGCATGCCGTTATGTGAAAAAGGGCGGCACGCTCGTGTATTCAACCTGCACCGTCAACACCGACGAGAACGAAGATATGGTAAAGCGCTTCCTTGCCGAGCACAGGGAGTTTGCCCCCGTGGTTGTGCCCTTACAGGTGAGCGGCACGGAGGATACATACGCACGCACTTTCCTGCCGCATCAGACGGGAGGCGACGGATTTTTCGTTGCGACACTGAGGAAGATAGGCTGATATGGACAGAATTGATATATTATCGCTCACGCTTTCGGAGCTTCAGCAGAAAATAACGGAGCTTGGCGAGCCGAAATTCAGAGCGAAACAGATATACGAGTGGCTTCACAGGAAAAAAGTGACAGATTTTTCGGAAATGACTAATATTTCTGCACAATTAAAAGATAAGCTGGAACAATTTTTTTGGATAAAGTCACTATTTGTAAAAAAAAGACTTGTATCAAGTATAGATGATACTGTAAAATATCTTTATGCGCTCCCCGACGGAGAACAGGTCGAAACCGTCCTTATGAGCTATAAGCACGGAAACAGCCTGTGTGTTTCGACGCAGGTCGGCTGTAAAATGAACTGCAGCTTCTGTGCGTCGGCAAAAGCGGGCTTTGTGCGTAACCTTGAGCCGTCGGAAATACTGCTCCAGGTGTATGAGTCGGAGCGTGACAGCGGACGGACCGTTGACAGCATTGTGCTTATGGGCATCGGCGAGCCGCTTGATAATTTTGATAATGTTATAAGGTTTTTCGAACTGCTTTCATCTCCCGAGGGCAGGAATATGAGTCTACGGCATGTTTCCGTGTCCACATGCGGACTTGTCGAACAGATAAACCGTCTTGCGGACATGAAGCTCGGGGTTACTCTGTCGGTTTCGCTGCACGCTCCGACCGACGAGAAGCGGAGTGCGATAATGCCTGTGAACAAGCGTTACGGCGTGAGCGAGCTTATTGCGGCGTGCAGGGGTTATTTTGACAAGACAGGCAGACGGATAAGCTTTGAGTTCGGTCTGATTGAGGGCGTGAACGATGACGACGCAACGGCAAGAGAGCTGATAGCTCTGCTTAAACCGCTGTCGCCGTGTCATGTGAATCTGATACCGATTAACGAGATAAAAGAGGGTCCTTATAAAAAGAGCAGTTATGTAAAGCAGTTCTGCAAGGCTCTCTGCGACGGCGGTCTGAATGCCACCGTAAGGCGTACGCTGGGTGCTGATATAAGTGCGGCGTGCGGACAGTTAAGGCGTGACAATATATAGGCAAGCGGAAAATTGTAACTATTTGTAACCCGAATGCTATTGATTTGTAACCGAAAAAAATATATAATACTATTGTAAGAGGTGATATTTTGAAGGTTTTTTCAAAAACCGACATCGGTCTTAAAAGAGCAGAAAATCAGGACAGAGTCTGGACAGGAGAGCTTGAGGACGGCGCCGTTGCGGTCGTTCTGTGCGACGGAATGGGCGGAGAAAATGCGGGCAGCGTGGCAAGTCAGATGACTGTCGATTTTATCTCCGAGCGTATCAGCAAGGGCTTCAGAACAAATGTCGAACACAGCCGCCGATGCAACTACATAAAAAATCTGCTGATTACCTCTGTCAACAGCGCAAACAGCCTTGTTTTCGAAAAGGCTACGAGCGACATCGAAAAAAGCGGCATGGGAACAACCTGCGTTGCGGCGATAATATATGAGGAAAGAGCGTACATAATCAACGTCGGCGACAGCAGACTTTACCACATCTTTGACGATAATCTCCAGCAGATAACCAAGGACCATACATACGTCCGCCGTCTTGTCGAGCGTGGAGAAATAACTGAAGAAGAAAGTAAGGTTCACCCCGACAGAAACCGAATTACGAGAGCTGTCGGCGCCGAGAGAAACATAACACCCGATTATTTTGAGCTTGACCTTGAAAAAGGAAGTATTCTGCTTTTCTGCTCCGATGGTCTGTATTCAAACGGCGACGACTGCGAGATAGCGGAAATAGTTGTGAACAACCCCATAACCAAGGCGTGCGATTTGCTTGTCGAATACGCACTCGGAAACGGCGGCAGAGATAATATAACCGTTTCGTTGGTTGTGTGCTGATAAAAAGAAAGAACAAAAGAAATTATCCCGTGAAAGGAATGTCATAATATGGATAAGAACATTGGCAAAAAGCTTGACGGAAGATATGAGCTTTTAGAGCTTATCGGCGTCGGCGGAATGGCCGATATTTACAGGGCAAAGGATATAACCGAGGATAAGACGGTTGCTGTCAAGATTCTGAAAAACGAGCTTGCGGGAAGCGAGGATTTCCTCCGCCGTTTCCGCAACGAGTCAAAGGCGATTGCGCTCCTTTCTCACCCGAATATTGTCAAGATTTTCGACGTAGGTTTTACCGAAAAGGTGCAGTTTATCGTAATGGAATACATCGACGGCATAACTCTTACCGAATACATAGAACGCCAGGGCGTGCTTAAATGGCGTGACGCCGTTCATTTTACGGTGCAGATTCTCCGTGCGCTCCAGCATGCTCACGACCGAGGCATAGTTCATCGTGACATCAAATCGCAGAACGTAATGCTTCTTGCCGACGGCACAATCAAGGTCATGGACTTCGGTATCGCACGTTTCAACCGTGAAACCGACAAAACCATTTCCGAAAAGGCGATAGGCTCGGTGCACTATATCAGCCCCGAGCAGGCTAAAGGCGAAATGACTGACGAAAAGAGCGACATTTATTCCGTCGGCGTAATGCTTTACGAAATGCTTACGGGTGCCAAGCCCTTTGACGGCGACAGCCCCGTTTCAATCGCACTTATGCATATGCAGGCAACTCCGAAAAAGCCTACCGAAATCAACGGCTCAATTCCTGAGGGTCTTGAAGAAATTACGGTAAAGGCAATGCAGAAGCAGCCCGACAAACGCTATCAGACTGCGGGCGAAATGATTAAGGATATTGAGGAATTCAAGAAGAACCCGAGCATCGTTTTTGAATACAAGTATTTTTCGACAGACGGCACAAACAAATTTTTTGATTCACCCAAAAAAGCAGATGCTGAACGTCAGAAACCTGCGCCGCAGAAAAGAAAGCCTGCGCAGGAGGAATATGACGACTATCCCGAAAACGACGACGAGGATTACGATGATTACGACGACGAGGACTATGATGTAGCAGAGCGACGTTCGCCTCTGCTGCCCATTCTGTTTGCGGTTGCGTCGGTATTTGTTATTCTTTCGGCGTGGCTTATATTTGAGCTTGTAACGAATGATGAAACAGGCATCACCGCTATTGTTGACCAGGGCGGCGAAAAG
>JAZNLN010000017.1:0-2754 GCA_045579125.1 Ruminiclostridium sp. | reverse complement strand
TCTTGAGCTTAAGGGAGAAGGCCATGTTCTCATATACGGTCATATGAGGATACAGAGCGTAGTTCTGGAATACCATTGCAATATCTCTGTCCTTAGGTGCTACGTCGTTTACGAGTCTGTCGCCGATGTAGAGTTCGCCTTCGGAAATTTCTTCAAGACCTGCAATCATACGGAGTGTTGTTGACTTACCACAACCTGAAGGACCAACGAGAATGATGAATTCCTTATCCTTAATATTCATGGAGAAATCAGAAACAGCAACAACGCCGCCCGGATAACGCTTGTAAATACCTCTGAGTGATAAACTTGCCATTGGTGTATGCCCTCCTAAAGTAATTATATTACTCCATTATAATACCAAATATTTTCTGAAAAAGCTATTACCTAATTCACTAAATTTTTTTCGTTTGATTTATATATATTGCCAACAACGCCAAAGGGATTTTGAATACTTGCAAGATTTGTTGTCATTTTACACAAAAACAGCCCTAAAATCACTCTGAAACGGCTTGCTAATCGCTTTTTTCGGAACAAGTTTGGTTAATATGCTTATATATGCAGTCGGTTTTTTGTTTATATTTTCACAAACCTGTGTCATATTTGTCAGCATTGCCCGATTATTTTTGTGACTTTTTCTTAAAACGCCGTCATATACATATGATAAGCAAAATCAAGGAGGCTGCAATATGTATATCCGCACAAGGAAAGGTCCGCTTATAATCATAGTTCTGCTTGCAATCGCCTGCACGGCGGCAGCGCTTATCCCCAAAAACATAACCGAGGACGACATAATAGCCTTTCTCGGAAAAAACGGGCACCTGACGAGCGGAAAAGCAATCGCCGTCAAGGAAATCACCGTTCCCAAGGAATTCGGCACCGTGTACGAAAAATACAACGCCCTCCAGAAGGCGCAGGGTTTCGACCTCTCGGAATACCGCACCGACACGGTAAAGCAGTATACTTACATTATTATAAACTATCCCGGCGAAAACGGCAAGCCCCTTTCCGATATTTATGCAAATGTTCTTGTTTTCGGAGGAAAAATAATCGGAGGGGAGATTTTCTCAACCGCACTGGACGGATTTATGTGCGGATTTAAGGGAGAAAAGATCTGACGGCTTGATTTTTATACAAAAGCGTTATATAATGTATATAAAGTATAAAAACAAGAGGAAGTACCATGGAAAAAAATTACAGAAACAAAATTCTGCCTTCATTATTACTGATAGTATTAGCGATAGCGGCTGCATTTTCGCCCGCTTTTGTCAGAAAATGCTCGGCCGACAGCTCATATCAGCAGTATCTTGAACGGCTCTACACGCTGAAAACCTCGGATAATCCCGCCTCATACTCGATTTTCACAATAAACGGCGACACAATCCGTGCAGAAGGCAACTACGAGATGCGGGATATTAAAAATGTATATCTCCTCGGGTGTGAAAACGCCGCCGTGAGCTTTAAAAGGACGGGAACGGCGTACGCCGCCGAAATAACAGCACCGTTCAGCACAGGCTATTCGTACATCGTTCTTGAGTTTGACGGCGGGGTAAGCTACGATTACCGCATAGAATACGACGAGGGCTGGTTCTTCGGCGACAATCATCTCTCGGACACATTTTCCGAGTGCATCGAAAATCTTATTGAGGTTGACGACAGCGTTTCCGCAATGTATATCAGCGCCGAATCCGACCCCGATGAAATAAGCTACACGCTTTCCGAGCTGACCCGCATTTCCTCCGAAGTAACCGAAAATATAACGGACGAATACAAGAAAGCGCAGGCGCTCGCACGCTGGGTTTCGGAAAATGTCTACTACGACTTCGACGCACGTCATGACTCGGTAGACCTTGATACGATTTCCGTTTACAATGTGCTGAAAACCCGCCGCACGGTGTGTTCGGGATATTCAAACCTTTATTCCGCACTGCTTGAGGCGGTCGGAATAAAATCCGTCAACATAAAGGCGTCAGTTATCGCCGAAGGCTTCGTTACCTACGAAACACTTGCCACAGGCGTTCAGAATCACGAGTTTACCGCATTTTACAGCAGACAGCAGGAACGCTGGGTACCCGTCGATGTTGTATGGAACAGCACCAATATCTATGTGAGCGGGGAATATATAAAATCACCCGTTTCCGACAAATATTTCGACATCACCCCCGCCGCACTTTCTCTTAATCACCGCTGCGACAAAGCGGAGCTCCGCAGTTTTTTTTCGGCGATGAATCACGCTCCGCAGTCGGGAACTGCCGCAGAATCTCCTGCTCCCGAGTCTGCCGCAGACACGTCGGCAGAGCCTGCGCAGACGAACTCCGCCGCTACGGTCAACACTCCGATAACCGATGCTCCCGCCTACACGCCCGAGGAATACGAGCAGGCAATCAATCAGAACGAGGCGTTTTCGATTGCTATAACCATGATGCTCGTTATTATCGGTGCGCTTATTTTACTTATCGTTTACACAAAGCTTTCCGCCTATATCCGCAAAAAACGTCGTGCTAAAAAGCGTGAACAGAATAAAAAAACAGACAGCACAAAGTAATGCTTTCTCCCGCCGTCGGCAGTTGTTCCGACGGCTTTTTTCTTTCTCATGGGTTTTAATACATTGTTCATTTTTTTTCGCCTCATGAAATAAGCGCAGATTTTACCGCCATTTTTGTATATTTATTCCATAATTATACATATTGTATACTATTTTGGCATGTTTTTTGATATATACTGAAAAAATCAATAGACATTTATTGCAGCGACTGC
>JAZNLN010000016.1:0-13063 GCA_045579125.1 Ruminiclostridium sp. | reverse complement strand
AGGTCAGCCTCCTTGAAACGCTCCATAAGGCGTTCCTTACCCTCCTGTACCGTCTTGCTGGCACGAAGTATTGCGATAACCTCGTCAATGTTGTCGATAGCGAGCATAAAGCCCTGGAGCAGATGTGCACGGTCTCTTGCCTTGCCGAGGTCGTATCTTGTTCTGCGCTCGATTACGTCCTTCTGGAACGCAATATAATGCGTGAGCATATCACGCAGCGGAAGCACCTTCGGCTCGCCGTTTACGAGAGCGAGCATGATAACGCCGACTGTATCCTGGAGCTGTGTATATCCGTAAAGCTTGTTCAGAACAACGTTTGCGTTAGCGTCGCGTTTAAGCTCGATGACGATTTTCATACCGTTGCGGTCGCTCTCGTCACGAAGCGTCGAAATGCCCTCAATACGCTTGTCACGCATGAGCATGCCTATGCTTTCAAGCAGCTTGGTCTTGTTGACCATGTAGGGAATTTCGGTTATGACAATTCGTGTATGCGTCTTTTCCTCGACGATTTCGGCTCTGCCACGGAGGGTTATCTTGCCTCTGCCCGTGTAGTATGCCGAGCGTATGCCCGAATAGCCCATGATAATACCGCCCGTCGGGAAGTCGGGACCCTTTATGCAGGACATAATGCTTTCGTTCGATGCGTCGGGGTTTTCTATAAGCAGGTTTATTGCGTCGATTACCTCGCCGAGATTGTGCGGCGGGATATTTGTCGCCATACCTACCGCAATACCCGTGCTGCCGTTTACAAGCAGGTTGGGGAAACGTGCGGGCAGAACGGACGGCTCAAGCAGCTTGTCGTCGTAGTTGGTCGTAAAATCAACCGTACCCTTTTCTATGTCACGGAGCATTTCGCCCGCCATTTTGGACAGACGAGCCTCCGTGTAACGGTAAGCGGCAGGCGGGTCGCCGTCAACCGAACCGAAGTTTCCGTGTCCGTCAACCATGGGGTAGCGGAGGGAGAAGTCCTGCACAAGACGTACCATTGCGTCATAAACCGATGCGTCACCGTGCGGATGATACTTACCGAGCACCTCGCCGACGGTGTACGCACATTTTCTGTACGGCTTGTCGGAGGTGTTGCCTGCGTCGTCCATGGTGTAGATAATACGGCGGTGAACGGGCTTTAAGCCGTCACGGACGTCGGGCAGCGCTCTCGAAACGATAACCGACATCGAATATTCAAGGAAGGATTTTTTGACTTCCTTTTCAATATCCACCTGATAGAGCTTTTCTGTTGGGTAGAGAATGTTGTTTTCCATTGTTACTTCCTTATGTTAAAATTAAATCGCCTTGTCGTCGAAATATTCCGAAAGCAGTCTGCTTTCCTCGTCGGAAAGACAGCGCTTGGGGAAAACGTGAATAAGCGAACGGTTTACGAAAAGCAGAAAACAGTCGCCCGTTTCCATCGAAAACAGCTCCGTTTCCGCAAGCTTGTAAACGCTTTTCTGTATTTCGGGCTTGGGCGGCTCCTGCTCCGCAAGCTCCTTTGCCGCCTCAGAATTTTCCTCGACGGTGATTATTCCCTTGGTCGTAATGGCAACGGTTTCGGTTTCCTCGGAGCTTTCGATAATTTCCGTGCTGATTTCGATTCTGTCCTCGCCGAATACGGCGGTATATTTTTCTTCGTTCAGCTCCGAAAGCGTCGCTACCAGCTTTTTCCGCACCGAAACGGGCTTTGTCCATGTGTTGACAAGCACGCCCAGCCCCAGCGCAGTAAGAATATAACCGTACGGTGCAGTGTAATTCGTCACGATAAGATTTATACCGAGAGCGATTACGATAGCGTAAACTATCGTGAAGATAATCATGCGCCGTGTTGCGTATTTCTTGTAGAACAGCTTGAACGCCGTTTCTATTTCAGTTATATTGTTGTCGTATTTTATTTCAAACAGCTTTTTCAAATTCAGACTTCCTTTTTATTTAATGACCCGCACTGCTGTATATCAGCATTACGGCGCCTCCGATAAGACATACCGCCGCCGCAAACAGACACACGATAACGTCGCCTATCTTCTTTTTCACAATGAACGCAGGAACATTCACTGCGCACACAAGACCGAGCGACATCACCATTGCGGGAAGAATGAGCGTGAGCTCCGTTCCCGACAGGAGCATTACTATGCTCGCCGCCCAGAGCAGCGCCGTAAGCCATACAGCGACCTTTCTCACGAATTTCAGCGGCGGCTCCTTGGTTGCCTCCTCTATCGAGGACGGCTTGTTTTCCTTGCAGTCGTCGTTGTATACCTTTTCAAGCCGTTCAAGCTTTTTTATCTGTTCTTCGTTGTTTTCGTAAGAGTTCATAACGTATCCTTTGCATAGGGTTAAATATCAAGATTCTTGACGTAGCGTGCGTTCTGCTCAATAAATTCCTTTCTTGGCTCAACCTTGTCGCCCATGAGGATTGAGAACGCAAGGTCTGCCTTTGCGGCGTCCTCAAGCGTAACCTGGAGCATCGTTCTCGATTCGGGGTTCATGGTTGTTTCCCACAGCTGGTCGGGGTCCATCTCACCAAGACCCTTGTAGCGCTGAACGTCAATTTTTGCGTTCGCATTATCGCCCTGGAGCTCTGCGATATAAGCGTCACGCTCCTCGTCGGAGAATGCGTATCTCACCTGCTTGCCCTTTACGACCTTGAAAAGCGGCGGCTGTGCGAGATAAACATGTCCCGCTTCAACCAGCGGCTTCATAAAACGGAAGAAGAACGTCAGCAGGAGCGTTCTGATGTGCGAGCCGTCAACGTCGGCATCGGCCATGATAATAACTCTGCCGTAGCGGAGCTTTGTGAGGTCGAAATCCTCGCCCAGACCCGTTCCGAGAGCCTTGACGACAGGCAGCAGCTTTTCATTGTTGTATACCTTGTCGACTCTTGCCTTTTCAACGTTGAGCATCTTGCCCCAGAGCGGGAGAATAGCCTGGAATGCGCTGTTTCTGCCCTGCTTTGCGGAGCCGCCCGCCGAGTCACCCTCGACGATATATATTTCGGTTTTTGCAGTATCCTTTTCGTAGCAGTCTGCAAGCTTGCCGGGAAGACCCGCACCGTCGGCAACCGATTTTCTCTTTGCCTCCATCGCACGCTTTGCCGCATCACGGGCCGCCTGCGAATTAACTGCCTTTGTAACGATGATGTTTGCGGTTTCGGGGTGTTCCTCGAAATAATACGTCAGCTTTTCAACAACCAGCTTGTAAACTGCGGGGCTTACCTCGGGGTTTCCGAGCTTGCCCTTTGTCTGACCCTCGAACTCGCACTCGGGAAGCTTTACGGAAATAACCGCATTTATCGCCTCTCGTATAGCCTCGCCCGAAAGTGCCACAAATTCCTTTGCCTTGTCGTCGTTCTTCTTGGCCTTCTTCACCTTGGACTTTTCATTAGCCTCGAACGCCGCCTTGGCGAAGTCGTTTATAACCTTGTTCAGCGCCTTTTTGAACGCAGTTTCATGCGTACCGCCGTCGATAGTGTGAATGTTGTTTGCGAACGAGCGGAAGGCCTCGCTGTTGAAATCGGTGTTGTACTGGAACGCCGCCTCGACCATTATCTCGTCAATCTTGCCCTCAAGATAGATTACGTCGGGGTGGAGCACGTCTGCGCCACGCTTTTCCTGGAGCCAGTCGACGTAGCTTATGATACCGCCGTCGTATTTCAGCTCCTCGCCCTGAAGATTATCGGGGTCACGGGCGTCCGTCAGATTTATCTTCAGGCCGCCGTTGAGGAACGCCTGCTCACGCAGACGGTCAAGCAGCGTCTGATAATCGAAAACCGTTTCGTGGAATATGAGCGAATCGGGCTTGAAACGAACTCTCGTTCCCGTTTTGTTCGTCTTTTTGACTATCTTCATCGGCTCGGAGTAGCCGCCTCTTTCAAAGCGCTGGAAGTGCTTGTTTTCGCCGTCGTATACCTCAAGCTCAAGCCATTCCGAAAGCGCATTTACAACGCTTGCGCCAACGCCGTGCAGGCCGCCCGACACCTTGTATCCGCCGCCGCCGAACTTACCGCCCGCATGCAGAATGGTGTAAACTACCGTTGCGGCGGAAATGCCCTCCTTGGGATGAATGCCCGTAGGAATGCCTCGTCCGTTGTCAGTTACCTGGATTACGTCGTCGGGAAGAATTTTTACGTCGATTTCCGTGCAGTAGCCCGCCAGCGCCTCGTCGATTGCGTTATCGACGATTTCGTATACGAGGTGGTGCAGGCCGCTCGGACCTGTTGAGCCGATATACATACCGGGGCGTTTTCTTACCGCCTCAAGACCCTCAAGGATTTGTATATCGCTGGCGTCATATTCGTGATTGGTTACCTTTGTTGTTTCGTCCATTTTATTTTCCTTTGCTGTTATGATTGAGTCCGCAGTTTGCACTGCGGCGAACATACACTATTAAATAATATATATAATTATAGCACATTTCAAACGGAATTTCAACACAATTTCCGAATATTTATCGCATTTTTTGATGTTTTTTCGCCGTTTTTCGCCAAAGAAAAAGCCCCCTTTGCCGAATGCACGGCAAAAGGGACGTATTCTTATCCGTTGAGTGCGTACTCCTCGAAATCGGGCAGCTCGTCACGGGTCACGAACAGCTCGTGATTATAAGCATAGTTAAGCTCTTCCTTTGTGGTGTACTGTTCGTTCAGCGTGCCGTCCGGATTGATGATAAAATCCCCCCGCCACAGCGCAAACCACAGCCATCGGCTGTTGTCACGCAAAAGAACATCGGGGCTCGGCACAACTGCGCACTCGGAAAGCGCCGCCGCCTTTGTCTTTATCGAAAAGCACACGGTGTTCATCATTCGTGTGTTCCCCGAAACGCCTGTTATGTTGTAAATGTCGTCAGAGAGAATGTCCACCGTATCGTCGCCGGGGTAGTACGAATAGCTCTCGCCGTTCCACACCCAGATGAGGTTGTTGAGGTAGTGATAATTCGTCATGCGGTCGTACACCAGCCTCCACAGCCACTTGTACGCCTCGGAATCCGCTCCCCACCAGTACCAGCCGTTGCCCGCCTCGGGGAGAGGTCTGAACAGTACCGTCACGTTGTTGTCACGGAGGTATTTCAGCTTTTCCGCCACTGCGTCAATATCGCATACAAGGCGGTAGCATTCATCCCCCGCATTGCCGCTGGCGCAAAGCTCCATAACGTCGCTTATGTCCATAAGCGCAACATCTTCGTCGGTCACTGCGGCAGTTATGTCGAAGCTTGTGGAATCGGCATACCACGAGGTTTCCGTCGTCGGAGCATACCATTTCCAGCTGTACGTCACAAGTCCGCCCGCCTCCGACCATTTGACCGCATTTTCAAGGTCGGTCATATCCTCACGGTCTGCGCCCGTGTAATACTCGGTGTAGCAGCCGAGGTCGCCGCCTCTTATAGCGGGAAAACGCCCCGTTTCAACGGCAATCGTGTACGCCTCGGTATCTGTGCCGTTGGAGCAGTACTGCCCCGTAAGCGTTTTTTCTCCGTAAATATCCGACAGATATTTAAGGACGCCGATTGTCTTGAGATTTGAATTTCTGTTGACAGGCGAGCCCGAAATGTCGTAGCAGTTTTCGGGAACGCTCGTTCCGTCCTCAATCGAAAATTCGTCAAGGTACGCCGTTCCGCTTATGCCCTGGAGAGTGATTTTGTTCTCTCCCGAGCTCATATATACGCCGTCAAGGTAGATATAGGTGAAAACGCTTTCCGCCTCGGCATAGAACGCCCCGGGCATTTCTCCGTCAAGCGTTTCATATCCGTCGTAGCCTGTTATCACGTTTTCGCCGTTGAGGATTACCGAAACGGTACAGCCCGTCGTGCAGACACGCACGCCCAGCTTGTAGTGCTGCGAAGCGGGGACGTTTACGGTAAGCGTGGTGTACGAATTGTTGCCCAGCTGAATAAATCCGTCGCCGTTATAGCCTGCAAGCCCCGAGGAATAAACGTACGAATCCGTGTTGAATTCAAGCTGATATACCTGCTTGTAGTCGGTTTCGTTCAGCACGGGCTCGGGCGAGCTGTGTTCGGAATAAAGCGGCTTCGGCGTTGTCTGCGCCGTCGTTGTATCGGGTGCGCTTGTCGTGTCGGGAGCGGTGGTTGCAGTAGTGGTGTACGAGCCGGTGTATTCGGGATACTCGATTTTCGAACAGCCCGAAAACAGCACCGCCGCCGAAAGCGCATATATCAAAAGCTTTTTTCTCATACGGTCTTTCTTTCCTGGAGCCTTATAACCGCCTCGTCGCCGTCGGAAACGGGGTCGGTAAAATTCGCCGCCTTGCCGTTGAGCAGCAGCGTAATATCCGTTCCGTCGTTTATCTCCTTGACGTCGATATTGACGTAATTGAGCAGGTCAAGGAAGATATGCGGAAAACCGGGAGCATTGGGCGCAAGCTCAATCTCCGCTCCGTTGAGGATTACTCTTGTTTTCTGCTGGCTGTCACCGCCCTCAAAAGGGATAGCATTCTCTGCGGGAGCCTGCGGTTTTTCCTGTTCGGGAGCGCTCTGCGGCATTTCAAGCTCGTCGTATTCTATAACATCGCCGTTTTTAAGCGCATAATCCATAGCGGCTGACACGCCGTTTGCAATAAAATCAACGCCCTCGACCTCTATTTCAAGCTTTTCAAGCAGGTCGCCGAGGGTGATTACCCCCGAGGTTTCTATCTCGTCAAGCGGCTGTATGTCGTAATCGGAGGGCTGTTCCTTTCCGTTTACATATGCTTTCAGACCGAATTCGCACTCCTGCCCGAACGCTGTAACCTTGCCGCTGCCGAAGCGTGTGTAATCAATCACGTCGGAGAGCTTTGCGTGAGCGTTTTCGCCGCATACAGCGGGAGTAAACTCAACGGTATCGCCCTGTGTGATTTTGGTCGTAAGCGAGGCTTCCTTTCCGTTCACCTTAACCGCCGCAGGGATAAGAATGCCGCCCTTTTTCATGGCCCTCTTTCCGCCGAGCGTGTATGTAAGGTTTCTGCCCGAGCGGCCCATGATTTCGGCAGACTTGTAGCCCGCAATATTAAGCAGCTCGAAAACGCTTAACTGCCTCGTGTCGAATACACGGATTTTCTCGCCGTTAAGCATAATTACAGAAAAGTCGTAGCCCCGGTTGAGCGTTGCGGTTATGCCGATACCGATAGGCGTCACAAATTCCGCTCCGAGGTTTGCGCCGTTGGTGTCTGCACTCTTGAGGAACTCGTGTCCGCCGATAGCTACACGCTGAATATCAAGCGACAGCTTCTGCGCTATCAGCTGCGGCAGACCCTGCACAAGACAGCCGCCGCCTATAAGGAACACCGCCGCAGGCGACGAGCCGTTCACCTTTACGATTGACGCACATATCGTTTCCGCCAGCACGTCCACGGCGGGAGTCAGCTTTTCTCTGAACTGCTCCGCCTTAACCTTGTGCGGCAGACCGAAAATATCCTTATATTCAAGCTCGTCGGCGCCGCCTCCGCATTCCTGTTTCAGCTGCTCCGCCGTAGCGAAATCAACAAAATAAGTCTTTATTATTTCCTCGGTAATTTCGTCGCCCGCCGTCGTCGCCATAGCGTAAGCGCATACAACACCGTCCTTTGCGATGGCAATATCCGAGGTACCTGCGCCGATGTCAACAAGCGCAATATTGATAAGGCGGATTTCCGGGGGAATAATTGCGTTCATTGCGGCAATAGGCTCCAGCGTGAGGCTGGATACCTCAAGACCGACAATATCCATAACCGAGTAAAGGCCCTCAACGACAACGCCGGGAAGAAATGCGGCTATCATTTCAACCGACGCCTTTTCTCCCTTATGTCCGACAAGACTGATTATCTTGTAATCGTCAAGACGGTAGCTCGTAACCGAATGTCCCACGCAGTAGAAAAGCGTCTTTTTGCCCTTGCTTTCTGCGTCAAGCTCCTGCTGTGCCTTTTGTATCGTTTCGATTTCCATGGACTTTACGTTATCCTCTGTGAGGGCGTCCTTGTCCGATATATCAAATTCAACCGTCAGGTTGCATGTGCGGAGAGCACGGCCCGCCGCCGCTATCGAAACACGCTCAAGCTTAATTCCGCTGCGCTGTTCAAGCTGTTCCTTAACCATGCCTACTATCTTTGCAACCTGCCTGATGTCCTCAATCTGACCGTCGACCATTGCCCTTTTCGTATGCGGTACGGAAACATAGTCACGGACAATAAACCTGTCGTCAATGTTCTCTCCGATTACTCCGACAACGGTGCGGGTGCCTATATCAAGCGCAAATATGTAATCGCCCTGTTCCTTCACCTGCTGTGTGTCGGAAATAACGGCTGTGTTTTTCTGTTCTGACATTTTCAACCTCTTTAATCCAGATAATCCTTGAGCTTCTTGCTTCTTGAGGGGTGACGGAGCTTACGGAGCGCCTTTGCCTCAATCTGACGTATACGCTCACGGGTTACGTTGAACTCCTTGCCCACTTCTTCAAGAGTTCTCTGTCTGCCGTCCTCAAGGCCGAAACGCAGACGGAGTACCTTCTCCTCTCTCTCGGTAAGCGTGCCGAGGACCTCGTCAAGCTGTTCCTTCAGGAGCGTGAGCGAGGCGGCGTCTGCGGGAGCGGGAGCGTCGTCGTCGGGTATGAAATCGCCGAGGTGGCTGTCCTCCTCCTCGCCGATAGGTGTTTCAAGGGAAACGGGGTCCTGCGAAATTCTGATGATTTCACGGACTCTGTCAAGCGGAATGTCAAGCTCTGCCGCAATTTCCTCGGGAGTAGCCTCTCTGCCGTTCTTGTGGAGGAGCTGGCTTGATACCTTCTTTACCTTCGTTATTGTTTCCACCATGTGCACGGGGATACGGATAGTTCTCGCCTGGTCGGCTATTGCCCTGGTAATGGCCTGTCTTATCCACCATGTCGCATATGTCGAAAACTTGTAGCCCTTCGTGTAGTCGAACTTTTCAACCGCCTTGATAAGACCGAGGTTACCCTCCTGGATAAGGTCAAGGAACTGCATTCCTCTGCCGACATAGCGCTTTGCTATGCTGACAACAAGACGCAGGTTTGCCTCGCTCAGTCTTTTTCTCGCATACTCGTCCTTATTCGTCATTCGGATTGCGAGCTCGATTTCCTCCTCGGGCGAAAGCAGAGGCACTCTGCCTATTTCCTTGAGGTAAATTTTTACAGGGTCGTCGATTGCGATGCTGTCCGTAGAAAGCGCAACGTCAAGCTCGTCCTCCGCCGTGTAGTCAAGCGCAGTGTCAAGATCCTCGTCGATTGTGAAGTCGTCGATGATTTCGATGTTGTTGCTCTCAAAATCGTCGTACAGCTTGTTTATCTGCTCTACGTCAAAATCCAGGTCCTCAAGGACGTCGGTTATCTCTTTTGTTGTCAGTTTGCCTGTCTGCTTGCCGTGCTCAAGCAGTTCGCCGAGCACGTTTCTCGAATTCTCGTTCATTTTTGTTATTCCTTTCATTTCATACGTTAAGCGTGATACGCATAATTTACTTTAATTTTGCCTTTTTTAGCTCATCCATATATTTCATAAGCTCGTCCGTCGTCATTTCGGCGCCGCTCTTGCGGTTTTTGCTGTCCCTGAACGTTCTGAGCGTCTGTATATATTCATCAAGCCTCTGCGGGGTATACGGGAGTATATCCGCCTCCTTGCATATACCTGTTATTCTGCCCGTTTCTGCCGCCGAAAATTCGCCTCCAAGCGACGAAATATCAATGGATTGGTTGTTTTTCAGCCGCTCTGTGACAACAGTCGCCACTCTTCGGTTAAATTCGGTAGGAAAATCGTCAAGTGATATTTCCCTGAAAATATATCCCAGCTTATCGGGAGAGTGGAAAAGATAAGCGATAATGCCTCTTTCCGCTTTTTCCTCGGTCGGATAATCCATCGCCTCGGGGTTTATCGGGTCACGTTTTACAACGCTTCGGATAAGCTCGCGCTTCTCCTCCTTCGCCTGCCTGTAATAACGGCGTTTTTCCTCGTCCTTTACAAGCTCACGGATTGTCTGTGCGCTCTGCTCGGTTATTTTCGCCGTTTCCGAAACATATATAACCTTGTCGGTTTCGCTTGTAAGCTGTGCAAGAAAGGCTATCGCCTTTTTGAGGAACGCCGCCTTGCCCTCTGCGGTGTCGGTGTTATGTCCTCTTTTTACCTTGCCGAACTCAAAATCAAGCGCCGAGCCCGATTTTTCAAGCAGCGCCGCAAACGACGACGCTCCGTTTTTCTTTATATATTCGTCGGGGTCCTTTGCGTCCTGCATCTGGAGCACCCGTGCGGCTATACCTGCCTCTGTCAGCAGGTTTATCGCTTTCATCGTCGCTTTCTGTCCCGCCTCGTCCGAGTCATAAGAGATTACGACCTCGTCGCAGTACTGCTTCATAAGCCGTGCCTGGTCGGCGGTTATCGCCGTTCCGAGCGTTGCGACGGCGTTTTCAAAGCCCGCCTGATTGAGAGCTATAACGTCCATGTACCCTTCGCACAGGATAAAGAATTTCTGCTTTGTGTTCTTGGCGAAATTGAGCGAGAAAAGATTGTTTCTTTTCTGAAAAACAAGCGTTTCGTCGCTGTTGAGATATTTTGCGGGAGAGTCTGCGTCAAGCGTGCGCCCTCCGAACGCTATCACGTTCCCCCGTCTGTCGATTATCGGGAACATGACCCTGTGTCTGAATTTATCGTAGTATTTGTTGTTGTTTCTTGAAAGCAGTGCACCCGCCGCCATTTCGTCGTCGGTATACCCTTTCTGCCGCAGATGGAAATGCAGTGTGTGCCAGTCGTTCGGAGCATAGCCGAGTCCGTATTTCCGCACGGTGTTCGGCAGCAGCTGCCGTGAGGCAAGGTACTCACGTCCCTCCGCACCCTCCTCCGATAAAAGCAGGTCACGATAAAACCTCGCCGCCTCCCTGTTCATTTCAAGGAGCCTTGTTTTCTTCTCGGAGCTGCGGTCGTACTCGTCCTCGGGCATGGACATGCCTGCCCTCTGCGCCAGGAATTTTACGCTTTCTATATAATCAAGATGCTCAATGAGCCTTATAAACGTTATTACGTCGCCGCCCGCCCCGCAGCCGAAGCAGTAAAAGCTCTGGCTTTCGGTGTATATGTGGCACGACGGAGTTCTTTCCGAATGGAACGGACAGGAGCAGACATAGTCACGGCCCGCCCTTTTTACGCCGACGTAAGAGGTGATGACCGAAATGATGTCGTTGTTCTGCCGCAGCCGCTCCAGAAACGCCTCGGGTAAAGCCGTAACGCTCACTTCCTTTCCTGTGTTATTTTTTAAAGGTTAATCCACGAGTTGGGAATGCACAGCTCCTTGAAACGGTCAACCGCATAATCGTCGGTCATGCAGGAGATATAGTCGCATACAGCGAGCTCCTTTCCGTCACGCTCCGCAATCCTGCGGTAAAGTTCGGGCATTTCCTCGCAGTGTTCAAGATAATGCTTGTAGAGGTATTCGACGATGTAGCATGCCTTGCCCTTTTCACGGTTGGTAGCCTCGGCGTAGTACACGTTCTCGAACATATATTTCCGCAGCTCGTCGTGTGCCGCCTGCGTTTCCTCGTCGTAGCGGATTTCGTCGGTGCTGTTGTCCACGATTGACTTTACGAGAGAAGTTATCCGCTCGCTCTTGGACTTTCCGAGCACCTTTATCGGGAATGCGGGCAGGTCGTTCTGCGTTATTACTCCGCCTCTGATAGCGTCCTCAATATCGTGGTTTATGTAGGCGATTTTATCGGCATATTTCACCACCACGCCCTCCAGCGTATCCGCCGTCATGTTCGTATGGCAGAGTATGCCGTTCCGCACCTCGTGCGTGAGGTTAAGTCCTCTGCCGTCCCGCTCGATAACGTCAACCACACGCAGACTCTGCTCGTAGTGGCGGAAGCCGCCGCCGTAGAGCTGTGCGAGCGTTCTTTCTCCGTCGTGTCCGAACGGAGTGTGACCGAGGTCGTGACCGAGCGCAATAGCCTCCGTGAGGTCCTCGTTGAGGCGCAGCGCACGAGCAATGGTGCGGGCAATCTGCGAAACCTCAAGAGTGTGAGTGAGGCGGGTGCGGTAGTGGTCGGATTTCGGAATGAGGAAAACCTGCGTCTTGTGCTTTAAACGGCGGAATGCGTTGCAGTGGATTATGCGGTCACGGTCACGCTGAAAATCCGTCCGTATGTCGCAGGGCTTTTCTTCCGTTGCTCTGCCTTTTGATTCGCTGCATCGGCAGGCGTATTCCGACAGAGTTCTGTTTTCTATATCAATGGTAATTTCTCTCGGCTGCATAAAAATCTCCCTTTTTTATCGTTCTATCTATATATACTCTTTATTATGCGAAATCTCCTTTATTTTTTACAAAAAATTTTAAAAAAATTCCGCTCACGCTCCCCATCATGCAAAACAGCTTGATTTCCGCCTCTCCGCATGCTATAATTCAGATATAACGACAGCGAAAGGAACAGGCTCATGGCTGACTTTTACTTCATACGGCACGGCGAGGCCGATTACAGCGAAATCAACACCAAAATCTACAAAAATCAGGGCTGCTTTATGTGCACGCTTACCGACAAGGGAGCCGAGCAGGCACGGCTCGCCGCCAAGGATGAGCGTCTTTCGGGAACGGAGCTTATACTGACATCGCCGTTCGGACGTGCGCTCCATACTGCGGCAATTCTGTCAAAGGAGCTTGGAGCGGAAATAAAGGTAGAAACCGACCTGCACGAATGGCTCGCCGACGCAGAAAGCTATGATTACCTCGACGACAAAACGGCGTGCAGCCGTTACAGGGAGCTTACCGAGCTCGGAGGCAGACATCCCGAGGGCGTGAAAAAGCAGTGGGAAAGTACGGAAATGATGAAAAAGAGGGTATTTGCCGTGCTTGACAAGTACGGGCATTTCGGAAAGGTCGCCGTCGTCAGCCACGGTACCCTTATGCAGTACTGCCTCAGCGTAAAGCACCCCGAAAACTGCGAAATAATAAAGTTCGAAAGATAAATTCCAATGCGGTCAGGTGCGGTGCTCATACAAAGGTTTTATACATATTATTGAGGAAAACCCTTTTGAAAAAGGGTTATTCCTCAAACTCCTTTCCTAAAACTTTATAGATTGAATACAGCCTGACAGGGTTTAACCCTGTCAGGCTGTATTCAATA
>JAZNLN010000015.1:0-8865 GCA_045579125.1 Ruminiclostridium sp. | reverse complement strand
AAGGAGCCATTTGCTTTCTGAAGCGCCGAGCGCATTTCCTATGAATGAGCCGACAGGCGCAAAGCCTATGTTCACTCCGCAGAGGAACAGCACAAGCCCGAGATATGTATATACGATACCGAAAATAATGCGCTTAATCTGACGCTTCTGATAACGGCGTGTAATAAGCTGGAAAAGCAGGAATACGCCTGCAATCGGGGCAAGCGAAACCGCTACCTCGGTAATGTAGTGGGGAAGTGCCTTCAGAAACTCCCATGCTACATCTCTTGTTGTTACAACCTCGGCGATTTCGAGAGCGCTGTAAGCGGCGTCAGTCGGCTTGAAGAAACAACCGAGTATAAGAACGGCGATAATCGGGCCGACGCTTGAAAGTGCAACAAGACCGAAGCTGTCGCTTGTTGCGTTTTTGTCGCTTCGTACGGACGAAAGGCCGACGCCGAGCGCCATTATAAACGGAACTGTCATCGGACCCGTCGTTACGCCGCCCGAGTCGAATGCTACCGCAATAAAATCGGGAGGGATAAGAAACGATACGCCGATAAGAAGTATGTAAAGAATAATAAGCAGTGTTGAAAGATTTATCTGGAACAGAATACGCATAACCGCCATAGCGAGGAATATTCCCACGCCGACAGCTACGGTAATTATAAGCATGTTGTTCGGGATTGATGGAACCTGCTGTGCAAGCACCTGCAAATCGGGCTCTGATATGGTTATTATCGTGCCCATCGCAAAGCCTATGATTATCATAAGCCATATGTGCTTTGTTTTTGCAATCTGCACACCGATACCCTCGCCGAGCGGGGTCATTGCCATTTCTGCGCCGAGCTGGAACAGTCCCATGCCGAATATCAGCATAACCGCTCCTGTCAGAAACATTACCATGATTCCGAGATTCATCGGAATCAGGATAAGGCTTAACAAAAGAACGATACCTGTTATCGGGAGAACCGCTGACAGCGATTCCAGCGTTTTTTCTTTAAGTTTGGGGTTCAATCTTTGTACTCCTTTCCGCATATTCTGAAAATATGCTTTGTAAATGCTTACTTATTTATTATAGCATATTTCAGATATATCGTCAACAAAAACAGGCTTGAAATCGTCAGGAGAAAGTAGTAAAATATAGGTATAAAAATCTCATCTTACAAAGGAGCGGTTATGGATATATTACAGCAGATAAAGAACGGCAGGATTTCCCTCGGTATTGAGTTCGGCTCTACAAGAGTCAAGGCGGTAGCGATAGGAGAGGATTTTTCTCCGCTTGCAACAGGTTCATACGACTGGGAAAATAAGCTTGAAAACGGCATTTGGACATATTCCCTCGCCTCGGTGCACGAGGCTCTGCGGGGCTGTTATGCGGCTCTTGCGGAGGATATGGAGAAAAAGTACGGCGCAAGAGCGGAGAAATATGCGTCGATGGGTGTGTCGGCTATGATGCACGGTTATCTTGTTTTTGATGAAAACAACGGGCAGCTCGCACAGTTCAGAACGTGGCGCAATACAATGACGGAACAGGCGGCAGACGAGCTGACGGAAATGTTCGGGTACAATATTCCCCAGCGCTGGAGTATAGCGCATTTATGGCAGGCAATACTCGGCGGCGAGGAGCATGTCGGGAAAATACGCTTTATGACAACTCTTGCGGGATATGTTCATTGGCTGCTGACAGGAGAAAAAACTATCGGTATCGGCGATGCGTCGGGTATGTTCCCGATTGACTCCGAAACGCAGACATACAACGCCGCAATGCTTGAAAAATTCAGAAAAGCGGCGGCGCAAAAAGGCTTCTCGCAGGACATCTCCTCAATACTTCCGAAAATCACGGCCGCAGGAGAATGTGCGGGCGTTTTAACAGAAAGTGGAGCGGCAATGCTTGACCCGACAGGAACTCTCAAGGCAGGTGTGCCCCTTTGTCCGCCCGAGGGCGACGCACAGACAGGCATGGTTGCAACAAACAGTATCGCTCCCCGCACAGGCAACGTGTCGGCGGGAA
This sequence comes from Ruminiclostridium sp., assembly GCA_045579125.1. Taxonomy (GTDB): domain Bacteria; phylum Bacillota; class Clostridia; order Oscillospirales; family Ruminococcaceae; genus Ruminiclostridium_E. The sequence continues at coordinate 6,872 of JAZNLN010000015.1, read as the reverse complement.
CGTCAGTTTTTGCGATGGCTGTTCTTGAGCGTGAGCTCTCCTCTGTGCACAGACAGATAGACGTTGTTACAACTCCGTGCGGATTGCCTGTCGCTATGGTGCACTGCAACAACTGCACGACCGAGCTCAATGCGTGGATGGATATGTTCGGGGAAATGCTTGGTATGTTCGGAGCGGATGTTCCTGCGGGTGTGCTTTACGAAAAACTGTTCACGTCTGCACTGTCGGGAAGTACAGACTGCGGCGGCGTTGTAAGCTGCGGCTATCATTCGGGCGAGCATGTAACGGGCTTTTCCGAGGGCAGACCTCTTGTTGTGCGTACTCCGTCGGCAGATTTCAGCGTGCCGAATTTTATGCGCAGTCTGATATACTCATGTATGGCGACGCTGAAAATAGGAATGGACGTTCTTTTCGAGGAGGAAAAAATATCCCTTGAAAAAATATACGCTCACGGCGGACTTTTCAAAACTCCCGTTGTGGGTCAGCGTTTTCTTGCGGCGGCGCTCGGCACTCCCGTCGAGCTGCTCAATTCCGCAGGCGAGGGAGGCGCATGGGGCATTGCTCTGCTTGCGGCGTACCTTGCACGAAAAGAAAATGCGGAAACGCTTGAGCATTTCCTCGCAGACCGTGTTTTTTCAGACATGCAGGGCAGCTGTGCTGCGCCCGAAAAAACGGACGTCGACGGCTTTGCTTCGTACATTTCCGCATATAAAGCAATTCTTGACGTTGAAAAAGCGGCTGTTGAAAGCATCTGAAATCACAGCCACTGAATAAACGCTGTTTTGTCGTTGCTGTTGTAGCCCGCACGCCTGTAAAAATTCAGCGTGCTTTCCTCTTTGGAGCCGGTCAGCAGCATAATTTTATAGCAGTTTTGCCGCACGGCAATTCCTTTCGCAAATTCAAGGCATTCCGAGGCAAGTCCTCTTTTACGGTAATCGGGGTCGGTCACTACGTTTTCAATCAAAGCGTACGGCTGCTGATTGTGCGTAAGATTCGGAACTATTACGCAGACGCACGAGGAAACGATTTTTCCGTCCTCTTCGGCGACGATTATATGATGATTTGCGTCGTCCATAATTGTGTTCCACAGCCTTGAAGTATCCTCGTTTTCCGAGGGCAGGGGGTTGCCGTGCAGATGTGTATACAGCTGCATCAGTCCGCCGAAATCCTCGTGCTTTATCTCTCGTATCATATATCCTCCTCGCTGTCGATAAGGCGGAAAATCTCGCCCTCTATGTCGTAAATGTCGTTTATTGAAATTATGTCGCCGTCGGTAAAAATAACCGAAAGAGCGCACTCGTCAATTCTCCGTACCGCTCCCGATTTTGTTTCGTACGAGCCGCCGGATTTTCTGCTGTCGGGTCTGAAAAAGGTTATGGAGACCTCGGGGTGCTCGTCTGTGCGGGAGGATATTATCTGTAAACGTCTGTTGATTTTGTTTTTCAAATCCTCGCTTATTTCGGCACGCCTGTCAGTTAGCCGTGCCGTTTCGCCTATTGCCGCCTCGTATCCGACAAGAGCGGCGAACGAGGAAAACTGCGCCGCACGTTCGTGCATCGTCATCCTCCGCCGTGTTGAGGAAACGTGTGCGGGCAGGTCTATTATATCGTCGTAGCTGTGTTCGTTTCTTTGCTCCATATTAAGCCTTGTGTCCTCCGACCTGTTCATTGCGCTGCTTTGCCGTTGCGCCCTCTTCGAGGTTCATTCCTTTCAGTACAGCGTTTTTACCGTATTTCTTCTTTATGGAAATAAGCGCTTTCTGCATGCTTTTTTCCTTTTCGAGCATTTCCGCTTCCTCCGCCTCACGCTTTTCAAGCTCCTCATAATCGGTGAAGAAATCGAGCTGCACGCTCGTTTCTTTTTTTACGTCCGCTTCCCGAATTACATTTGCGGCGACCACATATACCTTGCGTATGGTGAGGTTTCTGTCGATTATTTTTTCATACAGCTCGGTCATCTTTTCGACAATAATCCTTGTTGACGATGTGTAACAGCCGAGGGCGGATGTTCCGTGTGCGGGCTTCGGTGCTTTTCGCCCATAGCTGTCGGCGGCGATTTCGCCTTTGTATTCTTTCATTTTTTCGGGAGTGTTCAGATTTTCGGTATCGTAAATTACCGTCAGAACAATCTTGTCCGTAACAAGCCCCTTTTCTACCAGGTCAAGCGATAGCAAATCGGTCATTTCACGGACAATCAGCCTGCCCTTTTCGAAATCATACGGACATTGCAGTACCTGTCCCGAGCTTATGCTGTTGTTTGCGGGCCTGTACTCCTTTATATCGGAAATGCGGCACGGCTCACAGCCCCATGCATGGTCTATCAGCAGTTCGGCATTCACGCCGAAAAGACGGTACAGCAGCCCTTCGTTGTAGTATTCCCTTGGCGAGCCGAGCGAGCAGCGGGCAATATCGCCCATAGTATAAAGCCCCTGTGATTCCAGCTTTGCCGCATAGCCCTTTCCTATTCTCCAGAAATCGGTCAGCGGACGATGATGCCACAGCTCTCTGCGGTATGACATTTCATCAAGCTCGGCAATTCTGACCCCGTCCTTATCGGCGGGCATTTTTTTTGCAACAATATCCATTGCGATTTTGCAGAGGTACAGATTTGTTCCTATTCCGGCGGTTGCTGTTACGCCTGTCTGCTCCAGCACGTCCTTTATCATTTTAACCGCAAGCTCACGGGCGGTCATTCCGTAGGTTTTAAGGTATGCGGCGGCGTCTATGAAAACCTCGTCTATCGAATAAACATGTATATCCTCGGGGGCAATGTATTTCAGATATACGTTGTATATCTCAGTGCTTATCTTCATATATTTCGCCATCCGCGGCGGAGCGATTATATATTCCGCTTTCAGCTTCGGATTTGCCGCAAGCTCGGCGGCGCTTGTGCTTTCTCCTGTAAAATCGCCCTTTATTCTGCTTTTTCGGCGGGCGTTCACCTCGGTCATTTTCTGCACGACCTCAAAAAGCCTTGCACGTCCTCCTATTCCGTATGCTTTCAGCGACGGCGAAACTGCGAGGCAGATTGTTTTTTCCGTCCTTGTCGGGTCGGCGACGACGAGATTTGCGTCAAGCGGGTCCAGCCCTCTTTCGACGCATTCGACCGACGCATAGAACGATTTGAGGTCTATTGCGATATATCTTTTTTCATTCTGCGTCATATCCGTCGTCCTTTCCTTTTTTTATTATTATACCATATATCATGTTTTAAATCAAATGGCACGGTTTTAGTATTCTTCTTTTCGGGGCTTTTTTTATGCCTGCTGTGTGAAAATTTTTTTGAAAAAGGTATTGACATGTTATATACAATGTGGTATATTGTATATAACGGATATACACATTAGCGACAATGTGTATATTGAACTAATCATGATTAAGGAAAAAACTAATGAACATTATTATCACAAACACGGGCGGAGTTCCAATCTACGAGCAGATTGCCTCGCAGATAAAAGGGCTTATACTCGGCGGCGAGCTGAAAGAGGGCGACCCGTTGCCCTCCATGCGTAATCTTGCGCAGGATTTACGCATAAGCGTCATCACCACGAAAAGAGCATACGAAATCCTTGAATCGGAGGGTCTCATTGAATCCTACACAGGCAGAGGCAGCTATGTTTCCGCACAGAATCCCGAGCTTATGCGTGAGCAGAATCTGCGGGAAATTGAACAGCTGCTTTCAAAGGCGTCGGATATTGCGAAGAGGAGCGGTGTAAGCTACGAAGAAATTACAGATGTGCTGAACATGATTTACAACGATTGACAGCATAGGACGAAAGGGAAATATTATGGAAAATGCAATAGAAATAAGCGGACTTACCAAGAAATACACAAAATTTTCTCTTGACGGCGTGGACCTTACAGTTCCGCAGGGAACTGTCATGGGCTTTGTCGGCGAAAACGGCGCAGGCAAAACGACAACCATCAAGGCTTTGCTCGGACTTTACAGACCCGACAGCGGCACGGTAAAGGTGCTCGGCGAGGATTCGTGCAGTCTTTCCTCCGAAACAAAGGAAAAGATAGGCGTTGTATTCGATACGCTTGCTTTTCCGAAATGCCTTAACGTATATCAGCTTGACAGAGTTATGGCGGGTATTTACAAGTCGTGGGACTCCGAAAAATTCTTCTCGTATATCACTCGCTTCGACCTGCCTTTGAAAAGAAAGCTGGGTAAATTTTCGAGAGGTATGGAAATGCGTGTTTCCATAGCGGCCGCACTTTCGCATAACCCCTCTCTGCTTCTCCTTGACGAGCCGACCGGCGGTCTTGACCCTGTTATGAGAAGCGAGGTGCTTGATATATTCCTTGAATTTATGCAGGACGAAACGCACACTATTCTTATGTCGACCCACATCACAGGCGACCTTGAGCATCTTGCCGACTACGTCTGTTTTATACATAAGGGCAAAATCGTGTTCACAGAGGACAGAAACGAGATGCTTGAAAAGTACCGCATTCTGCGCTGCTCCGACGAAGAACTTGCGAAGATTGACAAGGCGGATATTATCGGTATGCGGCGAGGACGCTTTGCTAACGAAGTGCTTACCTCGGCGGCGGGAAAATACCCCGGAATTGTTGCAGACGTTCCGAAAATCGACGAAATCATGGTTTATTATGTAAGAGATAATAAGGTATAAGGAGGCGCAGTATGAAAGGCTTGTTATACTATTCTCTTGTTGAGAAAAAAACGTTGATAATCGTGAGCCTGGTGCTGTTTGTTGCTTTTGCGGCAGGCGGGGCGGCTGCGTGCTGGATGCTGGGGAATATGCCCGAGGATAAGTATACGCAGGTATTGATGCTTCTTCTTTATATGTCCTTTCTTATCATTCCGACAGTATTTCTTGAGGCGAGCGAATTAAGGCAGGAAAGAATGATAAAGGCGCAATTCTCGAAATACACCCTTACCTCGGTAAGCAAGGGTAAATATGTTCTTTTTGAGCTTGTGGAGAATCTGCTCGGCCTTGTTGCTTCGGGCGTTTTATCGGTGCTTCTTTTCTTCATTTACAGAAGCTTTAACGCCGAGTTAATGCCGATGAGCATGTTAAGATATTTTGTTCTTGGATTTTTCTCTTTCGGTGTGCTTTCATGGATTATACAGTTTTTTATCCAGGTCTTCAAAAACAGGGATAAAGCAGGCGTAACGACAATGCTGATAGTTTGTGGTATTATGCTCCCTGTTGTGAATATCGAAAAAGAGGAGCAGGTTATCGGCGACCTTATCGCAAACAGCAATGAATTCCTGTTTGCTTTTATAGGCGTCTGCGTAGCGGTATATGCTGTCGTTTATGCGGCGTATGTCTGGCTTCTGAAGAAAAATGCGGCGTGATGAAAGGGTAATGATATGAAAGGTTTGTTTTTAAAGGATATGCTTTCCATAAGAACGCAGATTGTTATAGGTGCGGCGATTATGTCCTTGATAAATATTGAAATGATAATTGTGTTTTTGACAGGAGCGGTTGATAATGGATTTGATGCGTTTATAATGAGTGCGGCAATAGTCCTGATTAACTTTATTTCCATAGTCCCGCTGTCTTCATTTCTGCTTAACACGCTTGAAAACGACGAGGTAAGCGGCTGGAGCAAATATGAGCGTACCATGCCCGTAACTGCGGTGCAGATAGTAAATTCAAAGCTTATCTGCACGGTTGCGACAATTATTATTCTCGTTCTCGGCTGTCTGATTTTAAATACATTCTGTATTTTTTTTGCAGGTATAAAAAGCTATGCGGAAATACTCATAGCGGGTCCGATAGTAATAGGGATGATCCAGCTTGCGATTCTGGCGCCTGTGTTCCCGTTTTCTAAACGATATGGCAGCAGGGTTGCAAATGCGTTCTACCTCATACTGCTCACAGCTGCTTATACGGTTTTTGGAGTATGTTTGTTCCAGATTGCTTCGAACGAGGTTACGGCTGTAATCGTAAGGATTATTTTTTACGCAGTTGTTCCTGCGGCGGTTGCTCTTATCATTGCGGCGTCAGCGGCGGCGGCGAAGAAGCTTTATGCGAAAGAAATGTGATTTTCGCTCACGCTTTATAAAACGAAACTCCCGAGTTTTGCAGCTCGGGAGCTTTTTATTCTATTGAGCTTATCATCTTTTTGAGCAGCTCTGTAATTTTTCTGCGGTATTCGTCAGGCAGGTCATTCATTATGTCAATCAGCTCTGCTTGTTCGTGGGAGAGCACGGGAGCGTCAAGGCGTGTTTTTTTATTTGTAAGCCCTGCGATATAGTCAAGACTTACGTTATAATATTTGGCTATCATTATGGCACGCACAAACGGTATTTCGTTTGAGCCTTTTTCGTACAGACCGTAATACTGCGTAGTTGTTCCAAGGTATTCCGCAAGCTCTGCCTGTTTCTTGTCGTTATCCTCCCGCAGATCACGGATACGGTGATAATACGCCATTTCTGATTAGTCCTTTCCTTGATTTTATTAAAATTATATCATATTTTATTATTATCTGCTTGACAAATAATTATAAATTGTTATATAATGTTAATAAAATAACTATATTAGATTACTAAACGTAATGAAATCAATATAGAATTAAGGGAGGAATAAAAATGCCGTTTGTGGAAGCCAAATGTACAAACTGCGGTGCCAGCTTAACGGTTGACAATAGCTTGGAGGCGGCGGTATGTGATTACTGCGGCACGCCTTACATAGTAGAAAAGGCTATCAATAATTTTTTGGACGCAAAAATAGGAAAAATAGAAAATGCCAATATAATCATACATGATGAAAAATCCCTTGAAAAGCTGCTCGACAGAGCCGACGCATTTCTTAATATTCATGAGGATTATAATAAAGCGTGCGATATTTACGAGAGCGTAACCGAGTCGTATCCGAGGGAATATAGAGGCTGGTGGGG
>JAZNLN010000014.1:0-5753 GCA_045579125.1 Ruminiclostridium sp. | reverse complement strand
CCGTCCCGGCAACGGTATCTGCCACCAGGTACACCTCGAAAGATACGGCAAGCCCGGCAAGACTCTTATCGGCTCCGACAGCCATACACCCACAGGCGGCGGTATCGGCATGTTCGCATGCGGTGCGGGCGGTCTTGACGTAGCGGTTGCCATGGGCGGCGGCGCATACTATATCACAATGCCCGAAATCGTGAATATAAAGCTCACAGGCAAACTCAACGACTGGGTTTCCGCAAAGGACGTAATCCTCAAGGTTCTCCAGACGCTCTCCGTAAAGGGCGGCGTGGGCAAGGTTATGGAATACACGGGCGAGGGCGTTGAAAGCCTTTCCGTTCCCGAGCGTGCTACAATTACTAACATGGGCGCAGAGCTCGGCGCAACAACCTCGATATTCCCCTCCGACGAAACAACACGCAAGTTCCTCAAGGCTCAGGGCCGTGAAGAAGATTATATTCCTCTCGCAGCCGACCCCGACGCAGTATACGATAAGGTTGTCGAAATCAACCTTTCCGAGCTCGTACCTCTTGCGGCATGTCCTCACAGCCCCGACAACGTAAAGACTATCAACGAAATCGGTGCCATCAAGGTTGACCAGGTGTGCATAGGCTCCTGCACGAACTCCTCTCTCCAGGACCTGCTCAAGGTAGCTCACATACTCAAGGGCAAGACAGTTCATCCCGACGTAAGCCTTGCAATCGCACCCGGCTCCAAGCAGGTATACAACATGATGGCGCAGTGCGGCGCATTATCCGACCTTATTGACGCAGGCGCACGTATTCTCGAATGTGCATGCGGTCCGTGCATTGGCATGGGTCAGTCGCCCAATTCCAAGGGTATCTCCCTGCGTACATTCAACAGAAACTTTGAAGGCAGAAGCGGCACAAAGGACGGTCAGATTTATCTCGTATCCCCCGAAACCGCTGCTGCGTCCGCTATCGCAGGCGTATTCACAGACCCCAGAACAATAGGCGAAATGCCTCCTTACGTTATGCCTGAACGCTTTGCAATCAACGACAATATGGTTGTTCCTCCCGCATCTCCCGAGGAAGCACCCTCCGTTGAAGTGCTCCGTGGTCCGAACATCAAGCCGTTCCCCGTGAACGTTCCTCTTGCCGACGACCTTCAGGCAGGCGTAACGCTCAAGGTCGGCGACAATATCACAACTGACCACATCATGCCCGCAGGCGCAAAAATTCTCCCTCTGCGTTCGAATATTCCCGCTATTTCGGAATACTGCTTTGCGGTATGCGACGAAACATTCCCGCAGCGTGCAAAGGAAGCAGGCAAAACCATTATCGTCGGCGGCTCCTACTACGGTCAGGGCTCGTCAAGAGAGCACGCGGCGCTCGCTCCTCTCTATCTCGGCGTAAAGGCTATCATCTGCAAGTCCTTTGCCCGTATCCACAAGCAGAATCTTATCAACAACGGCATTATCCCGTTTGAATTCGACAACGAGGCCGATTACGACAAGATTGACCGTGACGATGTTCTCGAAATCAAGGGTATCAGAAACCTCATCGAAACAGACGGAAAGATTGTCGTAAAGAACATAACAAAGGGCATTGATATTCCCGTAAGCTGCCCCCTCTCCGAAAGAGGCAAGCAGATGATTCTTGCGGGCGGTCTGCTCAACTTCACAAAGAACAGCAATTAAGTAAACGGGACACGCCGTGCGGCGGTCTTGAAATAAACGCATTTAAAATCGAAAGGACGGTCAGATTATGAAAAAGAGTACAGCATTTATCCTTTGGTTGGTAGGTTTCCTCATGGGCGCAGTTGTAGGCGTACTCGCAGCAATGAAGATTATGCTTGAAGAGGACGACGATTATGATTTCGACGAAATCGACGAAGATTTCGAAGACTACGACGCAATCGAAGAAGAAAAGGAAGAAGCAATCGGCGAAGCCGCTCCCGTTTCTTTCTGATTAAAAAAGCATTTGCCGACGGCACGGTGCAGAAATGCCGTGCCGCCGAAAAATTAAAACATAAAACGAAAGGAATGATACCGATATGAAGTTTGGTTCGGTTGTTGCCGTAGGTCTTGTGTGCCTCGCAGCAGGCGCTGCAATAGGTTACCGTGCGGCTCTCAAAAATAATCTCGGCGAAGAAGTTGAGGACGAATTCCTCGACGTATATGACGAAGAGGAAAGCATTGAGGAGCTCGAAAAGCTTGACGGCGTAGAATAAACCCTGAAAGGAAAAAACAATGGCTGATAAAATTCAAATGACAACCCCGCTGGTCGAAATGGACGGCGACGAAATGACAAGAATCATATGGCAGATGATTAAGGACATCCTTATTCTGCCTTATGTTGACCTCAAAAGCGAGTACTACGATTTAGGTCTTGTCAAGAGAAACGAAACCAACGACCAGGTTACAATCGACAGCGCAAACGCTACAAAGAAGTACGGCGTTGCGGTAAAGTGCGCTACAATTACCCCCAACGCACAGCGTATGACTGAATATAACCTCAAGGAAATGTGGAAGTCGCCTAACGGCACTATCCGTGCAATCCTCGACGGTACGGTTTTCAGAGCTCCGATTCTCGTAAAGGGCATCACGCCCCTGCTCCCCGGCTGGAAAAAACCCATCACAATCGCACGTCACGCTTACGGCGATGTTTACAAGAATACTGAAATGGTGGTTGCCGACGGCAGCAAGGCTGAGCTCGTCGTAACAGACAAGGACGGCAACGAAACACGTCAGCTTATCCACACCTTCAATGGCTCCGACGGTATTATCCAGGGTCTGCATAACATCGACGAGAGCATTGCAAGCTTTGCAAGAGCATGCTTTAATTTTGCGCTCGACGTAAAGCAGGATCTCTGGTTTGCAACAAAGGATACAATTTCCAAGAAGTATGACCATCGTTTCAAGGACATTTTCGCAGAAATCTTCGAAAAGGAATACAAGGAAAAGTTCGACGCAGCAGGAATTGAATATTTCTACACGCTCATAGACGACGCAGTTGCAAGAGTTGTACGCTCCGAAGGCGGATACATCTGGGCATGCAAGAACTACGACGGCGACGTTATGTCCGACATGGTTGCGACAGCATTCGGCAGCCTTGGCATGATGACCTCCGTGCTTGTTTCTCCCGACGGCGTATACGAATACGAAGCTGCTCACGGTACTGTTACAAGACACTACTACAAGCACCTCAAGGGCGAAGAAACCTCGACAAACTCTGTTGCTACGCTGTTCGCATGGACGGGAGCATTCAGAAAGAGAGGCGAGCTTGACAACAACCCCGAGCTTGTCAACTTTGCCGATATGCTTGAAAAGGCTACTATTCAGACGATTGAGGACGGCGTTATGACAGGCGACCTCTACATCATCTCTACTCTTGAAAACAAGAAAAAGGTGAACACAGAGGACTTCCTCCTCGAAATCAACGAACGTCTCAAAAAGCTCCTCGGCAAGTAATCCGAGGGCGGTTTTAAAGAGATTTGAAGCCTAAACAATAAAGAAAAGGATTGATTACAATGCCAAAAATTTCAAACAGCGTGGTAAGGCGGCTCCCCCGCTATTACCGTTTTCTGGGCGAGCTCCTCGACGAGGGACTGACGAAGATTTCGTCAAGAGAGCTTTCGGTCAGAATGAAGCTTACGGCGTCGCAGATACGACAGGATTTCAACTGTTTCGGCGGTTTCGGACAGCAGGGCTACGGCTATAATGTAGCGGAGCTCCGAAAGTCAATCGGACGTGTTATCGGCATCGACCAGCAGCACAAGGTTATTATCCTCGGCGCAGGCAACATGGGTCGTGCGATTGCTGTTCATCTCGTATTTGAAAAGTGCGGCTGTAATCTGACGGGAATTTTCGACATAGACAGAAAGCTTGAGGGCACGGAAATCGGCGGCTGCGTTGTTCAGCACACGGATAAACTCGCTGACTTCTGCAAAGAAAACAAGCCCGAAATCGCTGTACTCTGCATTCCCAAAGAAAACGCAAAGGAAATGTGCGATAAGCTGATTGCGCTCGGAATAAATGCTTTCTGGAATTTCTCGCACTTCGACATTAACCTTGCATACAACGACCTCATCGTCGAAAACGTACACCTCAGCGACAGTCTGCTGACCCTCTCCTACGGACTGAACAGCAGCACGAAATCAAACGAGGCAGGCAAGGAATAAAAAGCTTATATACAAAAATACTCCCGAAACGGATTAAACCGAATCGGGAGTTTTCTTTTACGTTTTACTGATTTTTGAGCCAGCTTGAATAGCCCTTGATAAGCTTTTTGCTCCATTTTCTGCCTGCCCAGCTGCCGCCCTCGACCTGATAGTAATAATCAAAGTAAAGCGGGCTTTTGTTTCTGTACGCCTGCGACACGTCAATCTTCTTGCTTTCTCCGTCACGGAGCTTTCTCGCAAATACAACTGCACGGGTTTCTACGCCCATGCCGTAAGGATAAAAGCAGGTCGAAAGTGTAAGGAACTGGTCGTCGTAAGCTATATCGACTGCGGGGTTGTAGAACTGACTTCTGTCAAATACGTTTTCAAAATACTGGTAGAAATCGTCCTTTGACGAGAAAATTCTCTTCTTGTAGTACGGGAACACCTCGCCGAGGCTCTCGGAAACGTTGATAAGCATGGACGCAAACACAACGTAGTCGCCGTCCTCGTACTGCGTATCGAACTCGAATGTGGGGTGAGTAAGGTAGAAATCAAGACTGCCGTAGCGTGAGGGGAGATAGTTGGTAATCTTCGCAAAGCCGTCGCCCGTCGCCATGTTATGACCGTAAAGAACAAGGTTATCGGGACCCGAATCAGCCGTTACGGGAACATGATAATCTGCGTATGTAATGCCGACTCTGCTGTAATTTTTGAAGAAATTGTGAGTAAGATAATAGCTGTTGTCGGTCGTCTGCATAACAGGACCGTTAATCGGCGTGTCGGCAATTTTAATCCAGCCGAGGAAGTCGCTGTTGAGCTTTTCAAGATAGTCGTAATCACGCTTTATGGTGTACTCGGGGTTCCATGTTGTGACATTGGACGTACTTCCGCCCGAATAGCTGCCGCCCGACGAGCCGCCCGAAACAGCCGCCGCAGTAGTTGTGGTGGTCGTAGTTGTAGTTGTTGTAGTAGTTGTTGTGGTCGTGGTAGTTGTAACAACAGTCGTTGTTTCGACAGGGTCCTTGACGTCAAGCGCCCCTCTTGCGTTCGCAGGCTCGGAATACTCCGTAATCGCTCCGTTGACAACTATCGCCTCGGCGTCGGAAATGCTCTTGGTTATTATAACCGCCCCGCAAACAACGATAAGAAAACAGCTGACAAGAAACGCTGTTTTACGCAGCTTCGCCGCAAGATTATCGCCTTTCGCCGGAACGGCTATCGCCTTTATTATATTTTCACGGCTTTCGGCTGTTTCCTTTTCCCTGCTGTCGGTTTTTACTGCCATTATTTACACCCTTTCGATTGAATTTCATACAAATTGCCATAACATTATACCACATTTTTCCTCTCTTGTCGATATTATTTTATTAAAATATGCAACGAAAAGAGGAGCAATGTTTTGTTATAAATGACAGTTTTCGGAGGCGTGCAGCCCGTTTCTTCTGCGGAATGGCAAATCGAAGACTTTTTTTCGTGATAATAGAAATAATTTATTGACTTTTAGCCAATTTTTGTTATAATTATAAGGTATGAAAATCTATTCTGAACAAGGAAGGAATATCTCCTATGAAATGGACAGGCTTAAATGATTTAAGAGAAAGCTACCTCAACTTTTTTGAAAGCAAGGGTCATCT
>JAZNLN010000013.1:0-2256 GCA_045579125.1 Ruminiclostridium sp. | reverse complement strand
TATTGTCTTCCTAAGACCGCTTGGCCTCCGACTTCGTTCAAGCTGGAGCTCCTCCAGCTTTTTGCGGGGCATGGTTTCTATTTCTTTATCAAAAAACACGATGATTTCCTTTCTGTCTGCCGACAAGCGGCGTTATTCGGGAATTTCGGGGCGGCTGCACGCCGCCTGCGGACTGTCCTGTCCGCACGGTATTATCCCATACCCTTGTATTATATCACATATTTCTTTAATTTTCAACAGGAATTTCAACAGGCTCCTCGTTTTCCTGCAAAGCGTCTGCGTGCTTTACCTGCACTTTGCGCTCGTAGCAGGAGAAAATGCCGTCTACGGTTTCCTTTTTAAGCTTGGGAGTAACGAGGCTGACAACGGGGGTTATGATAAGACCCGCTATCATGAGGAATGCGCCGAGGTTTACGGGCGACGCCACATCGAAGCCGCATATCTGACCCGAAAGTCCGCCTGTGAGCTTTAATGCGAGGTGCAGCACCGTGCCGCCGATACCGAAGATAAAGCTTGCGTAAGCGCCGGCTTTCGTAACGCCCTTCCAGAAAAGGCCGAGCAGGAACGGAGCGAGGAATGCGCCCGCAAGAGCTCCCCACGAATATCCCATAAGGTCAGTTATGAGCGCATTGGGAACAAGAGCAAGAATAACGGATACGACAAGGAAAATGCCGATAAATACTCTCATGATGATAAGCGTTTTCTTTTCGCCGAGCTTGCCCTTGCATATGTAAGGCTTGATAAGGTCAAGGGTGATTGACGAGCTTGACGTGAGGACAAGCGAGGAGAGCGTAGACATCGACGCAGAAAGCACCAGCACGACAACTATGCCGACAAGCAGGTCGGGGAGATTCTGCAGCATGGTCGGAATAATCGAATCGAAGCCGTCAGCAGGAATGCCGTTTTCGGCGGGCTGTACGAATATTCTGCCGAAGCCGCCGAGGAAGTAGCAGCCGCCCGCAACCACGATAGCGAACACTGTCGAAACGACTGTGCCCGACTTTATCGAACGCTCGTCTTTAATAGTATAGAATTTTGTCACCATCTGCGGCAGACCCCATGTGCCGAGCGAGGTCAGAATGACAACGCCGACAAGGTTAATCGGGTCGGGGCCGAAGAACGACGTATATCCGCCCGGCATTCCCGCAAATTCTCCCGATTCGACAGGGACGCCTGCGAGCTGCTGAATGGCCTCGAAAAAGCCGCCCTTGCTGTTCAGTGTTGCGATAACTACCGCCGCAATGCCGATAAGCATAATTATACCCTGAACGAAGTCGTTGTACGCAGTCGCCTTGTAGCCGCCGAGGATAACGTAGACCGCCGTAATGACCGCCATTGCGATTACGCAGACAGCGTACGGAACGTCGAATACCATTCCGAAAAGGCGGGAAAGTCCGTTGTAAACGGAGGCTGTGTACGGAATGAGGAACACGAAAACGATAAGTGCGGCGATTATTTTCATAACGCTGCTGTCGTAGCGCTTGCCGAAGAACTCGGGCATTGTTGCGCTTTCAAGGTGCTTGGACATGACTCTCGTGCGTCTGCCCATGATAGCCCACGCCATGAGCGAGCCTATGAATGCGTTGCCGAGACCTATCCATGTGGACGCAAGGCCGAAGTTCCAGCCGAATTTGCCTGCGTAGCCAACGAAGATTACGGCGGAGAAATAGCTCGTACCGAACGCAAAAGCGGTAATCCAAGGACCGACACTTCTGCCGCCGAGAACGAAATCGGATACGGTTTTTGACCTGCGGTTAAAATACATGCCTATTCCCACGGTTGCGGCTATGTAAATAACCAGAATAGCGATAATAATTTCCATAGTATATTTCCTTTCATACTTTCCCGCTTTTGTGCATTGTCGGTGTAAAGCTTTTTTCGGACGTTGCTTTAAAGCTGCAAAGTATCGTTATTATACTATATATTTACACATTTGTCAAGAGTTTTCCGCCAAATGCGGCAAAATCCGCCTGCACGGCGGAGCAAGGCGAGCCGCCTTGGGCAATTCCTGCCTTTTAAAATATTCTGCTTTAGCGGAACAGGAAAAACGGCAGGAGTACACAATACTGCTGTATCGCACCCGTGCTAAGGCGAGCCGCCTTGGGCAGTTCCGCCGCACGCTGAACATGTGCTGTTTTGCACTTTATTTGTGCGTCGGGGTCAAAACTGCCTTATGGCGCCCACACTAAGCTCCCTCTTTTTGGTTTTAGCTACAACAACTGCGCCGCTTTAAAGCAACGGACGCCCATTTCACAT
>JAZNLN010000012.1:0-6095 GCA_045579125.1 Ruminiclostridium sp. | reverse complement strand
AATTCAGCGCACAAGACAGGCGCAGAAGCTTTTTGCCGCCTACACACAGGAGCAGGTAGACAGGATTTTCCTTGCCGCCGCCTCCGCAGCCAATAAGGCGAGAATACCTCTTGCGAAAATGGCTGTTGAAGAAACCGGAATGGGCATTGTTGAGGACAAGGTTATCAAGAACAACTATGCTGCCGAGTACATCTACAACGCATACAAGGACACAAAGACCTGCGGTGTTGTTGAGGAGGACAAGGCATACGGCATAAAGAAGATAGCCGAGCCTATCGGTGTTGTTGCGGCGGTTATACCCACAACAAACCCTACCTCTACCGCAATTTTCAAATGTCTTATTGCGCTTAAAACAAGAAATGCTATCATTATATCTCCTCACCCCAGAGCAAAGAACTGCACCATTGCGGCGGCAAAGCTCGTGCTTGAAGCGGCAGTTGAGGCAGGCGCTCCCGAGGGCATTATCGACTGGATTGACGTGCCGAGTCTTGATATGACCAATACGGTTATGAAGGAAGCCGACATAATTCTCGCAACAGGCGGCCCGGGAATGGTCAAGTCTGCGTATTCGAGCGGCAAGCCCGCACTTGGCGTCGGCGCAGGCAATACCCCCGCAATTATCGACGAAACCGCAGATATTCTCCTTGCGGTAAGCTCTATTATCCACTCAAAAACCTTTGATAACGGCATGATATGCGCCTCCGAGCAGTCGGTTATCGTTATGGATAAAATATACGATAAGGTAAAGTCGGAATTTGCACGCAGAGGCTGTTATTTCCTTGACGCAAAGGAAACGGATAAAGTAAGAAACACAATCATCATCAACGGCGCACTCAACGCTAAAATCGTCGGACAGAAAGCGTCGAGAATTGCCGAGCTTGCGGGCGTGGACGTTCCCGAAGGTACGAAAATTCTTATCGGCGAGGTTGAAAGCGTGGAGCTTTCCGAGGAGTTTGCGCACGAAAAACTGTCGCCCGTACTTGCTATGTATAAAGCCAAGACATTCGAAGATGCGCTTTCCAAGGCGGAACATCTTATCGCAGACGGCGGCTACGGACATACATCGTCCATTTATATCAACGAGGCTACCGAAACGGAAAAGCTTGCCGAGTTTGCGGCACGCATGAAAACCTGCCGTATACTTGTAAACACTCCCTCGTCGCACGGCGGTATCGGCGACCTTTACAACTTTAAGCTTGCCCCCTCGCTCACGCTTGGATGCGGCTCATGGGGCGGAAACTCCGTGTCCGATAACGTAGGCGTAAAGCACCTGCTTAATATCAAAACAGTAGCTGAAAGAAGGGAAAATATGCTCTGGTTCCGTGCACCCGAGAAAATATACATCAAGAAGGGCTGTCTGCCTGTTGCTCTTGATGAACTGAAGAATGTTATGAGCAAGAAAAAGGCGTTTATCGTAACCGACTCGTTCCTTTATGAAAACGGCTATACAAAGGCTATCGAAGAAAAGCTTGATGAAATGGACATCAGACATATGACGTTCTTCAACGTTGAGCCCGACCCCACGCTTGCGAGCGCAAAGGAGGGTGCGGCACAGATGGCGGCATTCAAGCCCGACACAATTATCGCTTTCGGCGGTGGCTCCGCTATGGATGCGGCGAAGATTATGTGGGTACTTTACGAGCATCCCGAGGCTGACTTTATGGATATGGCGATGCGCTTTATCGACATAAGAAAAAGAGTATACACATTCCCCAAAATGGGTGAAAAAGCATATTTTATCGCAGTTCCCACATCTGCGGGCACAGGCTCCGAGGTTACACCCTTTGCGGTTATTACCGATGAAAAGAGCGGCGTAAAATATCCGCTTGCGGATTACGAACTGCTCCCCGATATGGCGATTATTGACACAGATTTCCACATGTCCGCTCCCAGAGGTCTCACGGCGGCGTCAGGCATCGACGCAGTAACTCACGCAGTTGAGGCGTATGCCGCAATGCTTGCTACCGATTACACAGACGGTCTTGCATTAAAGGCTCTCAAGACGATATTTGAATATCTCCCCCGTGCTTACGAGAACGGACAGACGGACGTTGTTGCCCGTGAAAAGATGGCTAATGCGGCGACAATGGCGGGTATGGCGTTTGCCAATGCATTCCTCGGCGTATGTCACTCCATGGCGCACAAGCTCGGCGCATTCCACCACCTCGCACACGGCGTTGCAAACGCACTTATGATTGAGGAAGTGCTCCGTTTCAATGCCGCAGAGGTTCCTGTAAAAATGGGTACATTCTCACAGTACGACCATCCGCACACACTCGCACGCTATGCTGAAATTGCCGATTATCTCGGACTTGGCGGCAAGAGCGACGAAGAAAAGCTTGAAAATCTTATCAAGGCCATAAATGACCTCAAGGCAAAGGTAGGAATAAAGGAAACTATCAAGGATTACGGCATAGACGAAAAGGCATTCCTTGACAATCTTGATGAAATGGTTGAGCAGGCGTTCGACGACCAGTGCACAGGCGCTAACCCGAGATACCCGCTCATGAGCGAAATCAAGCAGATGTATCTCAACGCATATTACGGCAGACATTTTGTCGAGCCCGAAATGCCCTCGGCCGAAAAGGCAAAAGCGGCAAAGCCCCGCAAGACCAAGAAGTCGTAATGAATGGAAACGGAGGAAACGATAATGAATCTTGATAATGTAATAGCTGTAAGAACAAACAAAACCGTTTACCGTGACGGCGGCAAGTGTATTAAGGTGTTCAACGAGGATTATTCGAAGGCTGACGTTCTCAACGAGGCTCTCAATCAGGCAAGAATTGAGGAAACAGGTCTTAATATCCCCAAAATACTTGAGGTTACGATGATTGACGGCAAGTGGGCTATCGTGTACGAGTTTATCGAAGGAAAAACTCTTGCACAGCTTATGGCGGAAAATACCGCAAAAAAGAACGAATATCTTGAAATGCTCGTTGATTTACAGCTTGAGGTGCATTCCAAAACCTGCCCTCTGCTCAATAAGCTCAAGGATAAGATGAACAGAAAAATAAGCGCTACCGAGCTTGATGCTACGACACGCTACGAGCTGCACACACGTCTTGAGGGCATGCCCAAGCACAAAAAGGTGTGCCACGGCGACTTCAATCCGTCGAATGTCATCATTACAGACGACGGCACGCCCTTCATCATCGACTGGGCTCACGCTACACAGGGCAACGCATCTGCTGACGCCGCAAGAACATATCTCCTGTTCTGTCTTGGCGGAGATTTGAGCGGTGCGAAGAAGTATCTTGACATTTTCTGCGAAAAGAGCGACACAGCAAAGCAGTATGTTCAGAAGTGGATGCCGATTGTTGCGGCATCGCAGTCCGTAAAGGGCAACGAAAAGGAACGTGAGTTCCTGCTTTCGTGGGTAAACGTAGTTGATTACGAATAATCTGAAAAAGGGTATCGAGCGTGCTGCTCGGTACCCTTGAATGTTTTATGGTAATATGCTGAATAAAAATACTCCCGAAACGGTATGTCCGAATCGGGAGCGTATTTTTGTTTAATCGGAAACAACTCTGTTTCTGCCGCCTTCCTTTGCACGGTAAAGTCTTTCGTCGGCGATTTTGATGTTGTCCTCAATGGAGAGCGTTCTGTCAACCTGTGCGGCGCCGAAGCTCATTGTCACCTTGATTTCGAGGTCCTCAAAGCGGCACACGGATTCCTGAACGGCAACTCTTATTCTTTCGGCTGCGTCAGCGGCATCCTTGAGCTGAGTATCAGGAAGAATAACGATAAATTCCTCGCCGCCCCAGCGGTAAACACCGTCGCATATTCTTGAATTTCTGCTGATAGCCGACGAAACATGGCGAAGAACCTCGTCGCCTGCGTTGTGGCCGTATGTATCGTTGACTTTTTTGAAGAAATCGACGTCGCAGATAAAGAGCGAAACGTCACGGAGCTTTTCGCTGTCGGAGAGGATTTTCGCATACTCCTTGCTGTAATCATTGTAAAAGCCCATTCTGTTCTTTATACCTGTCAGCTTATCATGCATTGAGTCGTCGAGGAACGCCTCGGATTCGAGCGTAATTCCGCAGATGAATGCCGCAAGGGAGAGACGCTTTGTATCTTCCTCAAGGTCGAACATTCCGTTGTTGTCAAGCTTGTTTATAGCCTGGTACGCACCGATAAATTCACCCTTGCAGTTCGAAATCGGCATAACGAGGATTGACTTTGTGACATATCCCGTGCTTTTGTCAACGTTTGAGTTGAAATCGGGGTCGTTGTAGGGGTCGTGAGTGATTATCGTGCGCTTTTCGAGGAGCGCTTTTCCAACAAGACCTGTACCCTCGGGGATGGTGATTCTGCCTGTGCCGACAGCCGCCGTGGTCCACAGCTCGTGTCTGCGTTTGTCCCATTTCCAGAAGCTCGCTCTGTCGGCGTTTACGAGTATTCTGCCAAGGTCTGTAAGGAGCGTGAAAATTGCGGTGTGGTCGTTAGAGGCGTCATTGTCGGACTTTGACATCTCTTTATATAAGTTGCTTGTAATATCAAAAATACGGTTGAGCAGCTCGTCGGGAGTTCTGCTGCCCGAAATACCATAGTTTATTTCGTTGTTGTTCATTATTTGCACTTCCTCCGATTGTCCGAAATTTCTATACTTTTAATATATTATATCAGTTTTTTTTGCATCTGTAAATAGAAAAAACAAAAATATTAAAAAGTTTTATGAGCGCCTGCGGGGGAACTCACGTTCCTGTGAAGCGTCAATCAAACACTCTGAAATAAGATTTTGTTAAGGAATGTTACCTTTCGGTAGTCGAAATAGATATATAACTATATTAAAAATAAAAAATATATGTGCGTAATTAACAAAAATAAAAATTTATTCTTGCTTTTTTGAAAATATATGGTAAAATATAAACATCAAACAGATGTTCGATTTATGGGTCGGATTATTTCGGAGGGTGTGCCATATGAAATTAGCAACAATGCTGAAAAGCAAGCTTTTTATAGGCTGTGCGGCGGGCGTAACGGCTGCTGCCGCAGCAGCAGCGGCGGTAATTGTACTTAACCAGCCGCAGACGTACCGCAGTATCAAGGTTGCGGAGGTTGACGGACATGCTTCCGTACAGAGGAGCGTATCCGAAACGCTTGACGCATATTCGGGAATGAATCTTCAGAACGGAGATATAATCTCAACAGGCGGCGAAAGCAGCCTTCAGGCAAGCCTTGACAGCGACAAGTACATACTGCTTGACGAGAACACGGTTATCGAGCTTGAAGCAAGCGGCACGGAACAGGACAGCAGGTCGCTCATCACTCTTAAACAAGGCTCAATACTAAATGAAATAACGAAAAAGCTGTCGGCTGACTCGTCCTATGAAATCAGCACTCCCAAGGCGGTAATGGCTGTAAGAGGAACAAGCTTTGCCGTTGAGCTCGTAAAGCAGAACGACGGCAGTTACATATCAGTTCTCCGCACGTTTCACGGTAAGGTAGAGGTTCAGCTTATCGACGAAAACGGCGACCCCAAGGGCACGCCTGTTACGGTAGGGGAAAATTCGTCCGTGGCTATTAAAACGGATCCTGGCACTTCGGGCTCCGCAGTGACTGACGGTAATTCGTATTTTGTTATTTACGATAAAGAAACCGATACATATATACCCGTCGGTGCAAGCGAAAATCCTGTTACGGAAACCGATTATTACGACGTATCAGTGCCGCTTCTCCGCAGGATAGTTGAAAGCGACAATGCGGGAAAATTAAACATAAACGAAAACATAATCGTGAGAATCCTTGAGGTGCTTAACGGTACTCCCGAGGCAACAACGACCAAGGCTCCTGTTGCGGTAGTTACAGATACGTCTTCCGAGGAGTCGGAAACTACTACGACAACGAATGCGGAGATAACCACTGTTCCTGTGGGCACTACTTCCGTAACGACTGTCCCGACCACAACAACAGCGCCCGAAACAGCGGCTCCTGTTACCGTGACGACTGCTGCAACGACAGAGGTAACAACCACGACAACCGAAGCAACTACAACCACAGAAGAAACAACTACAACCACAGAAGAAACAACTACAACCACAGAAAAAACAACCACTTCGGCAGCAGCTACAACAGTCAGAACAGTTACGGCT
>JAZNLN010000011.1:0-3785 GCA_045579125.1 Ruminiclostridium sp. | reverse complement strand
CGAGGCGGAAAAGAGAAGCGTTGTTATTACGAACCCGCTCGGCGAGGACACAAGCGTTATGAGAACGACGCTTATCCCTTCCATGATGGAGCTTGTTGCGAGAAACATCAACAACAGAACTCTCGGCGGACGTTTCTTCGAAATCGGCAGACAGTATATCCCCATGGACAGCGTTGACGAGCTGCCCGTTGAAAAGGACAAGCTTGCGATTGCGCTTTACGGAAACGATGAATCGTTCTTTACATTAAAGGGCATTGTTGAAGAACTGCTCGACAAGACAGGCATTGACGGCAAGTTCGTGACAAACAAGGAAAATGCTTCGTTCCATCCCGGCAGATGCGCAGACCTTCTCTGCGGCGGCAGTGTTGCGGGCACGCTCGGCGAAATTCATCCGACGGTTGCCGAAAACTACGGCGTGAATGCAAGAATCTACATTGCGGTTCTTGACGTTGAGCTGATGAGAAACAGCGCAAACGGCGACAGAAAGTACAAGTCGCTGCCCAAGTTCCCCGCAATGACAAGAGATTTGAGCCTTGTGTGCGACGAGGATGTTACATCGGGCGAAATAATCGACGTTATTACAAAATCCGCAAAGAACCTTGAAAGTGTTTCGTTCTTCGATATTTACAGAGGCGAACAGCTCCCCGAGGGCAAAAAGAGCATATCCTACAAGCTGGTATTCCGCCGTGCGGACAGAACTATGGAGGATACGGAAGCGGACAAGGCTGTTGACAAGGTGCTCGGCGCTCTTGCACAGATGAATATAACATTAAGATAAGGTATATCTGCAAAAGAAAGGAAAATAAATATGTCTATCAGAAAAAGATTTACGGCGGCGGTAATCGCATGCGTTATGTTTGTGCTCACGCTTGCCGGCTGCGGCAGTGATACTGCGGTTGCGGCTACAATCGAAGGAAGCGAAATTGCGGCAGGTGTGTATATTCAGTATCTCCTTGAGGCATACGGCGACGCAACGGACAAGCTTGCGGAGGAACAGCCCGAGCTTGATATGACTGCTGCTGATTTCAATGTAATGACCTACACGGTCGAGGGCAAGGCAGTTCCCGACTGGATTGAAGAAAAGGCTCTTGAAAAGTGCAAGCACCTTGTAGCTGTTGAAAAGTACTATGACGAGCTCGGCCTTTCGTTTACCGAGGGAGAAACAACACAGATAAACAACCACGTTGCTTCCACATGGGACGATGTAAATGAGTATCTTGCATACTACGGAATAAACTTCGACACAATGGGTAAGTATTATGAATCCCTCGGCGTGAGCAGAGCTTCGTTCAAGCGGGTTTACACAGCTACCTATATGAAAGAGGCTATCTTCAACAAGCTCTATGATGAGGGCGGTCTTGAAGCTGTATCAAAGGAAGAAATAGACGCATACGCACAGGAAAACTATGCTATCGCACGCTACTTTGAAATTGAGCTCGTTGACGGCACAGGCGAGGATGTAACAACAGAAGAGGGCCTGCAGATTCTCAAGGACCTCGGAAACACCTACGTTGACGACATCGCTTCGGGCAAGACAATGGGCGAGGTAAAGGCAAAGTATGACAGATATGTCAAGGAACAGGAAATTGCCGCAGCTATGAAAGAGGCAGAGGACGCAGGCGAAGAATATGACGGCGAAAAGCTTGAAGAAATCGAAATCGTAACAGTTGAGGACGATACTCTTGAAAAACTCTGCTTAAAGACTTCAACATATCCCTCTGAAGCATTTGTTGAAAAGCTTTTCTCTATCAGCGAGGAAAAGCCTGTATTTTTTGAGGATGAGGACGCATACTATGTAATGGTACGTTGCTCGCAGGCTGATAACTATGACAAGATTGAAGTTCAGAAGGGCACAATTATCCACAGCATAAAGGACGAAGCATTTGAGGCAAGAATTGCCGAAAGATATGCAGCGTACAGCGTAGATACCGTTCAGAAGAGCATTGAGCGTTACAGCGCAGAGGCTGTGTGCAAGTAAGGATAAGGGTATAAAATGAATAATAAATTTATAAGAAGTGCGGCGGCGGTGCTTTGCTCGGTCATGCTTATCGCAGGCTGTGACAGCAAGCCCGCAGAGCAGTCGACAACCTCGCAGACCGAGGCGTCGGGCCCCGTGACAATGGCGCCTGTTGACGTTAACAGTGAGGAAGTTGCGCTTGTGGTTGACGGTACAGACGTATCGCTCGGAACGTATCTTTTCTATGAAATCGCCGCAGAATCCGCCGCTGTCACAGCTGCAAAAGCCGAAAACCCCGACAGTGATATAAATGCCGATAATGTTAAGAGTGCGACTGTCGAGGGAAAAAACGGTGCGGAATGGATAAAGGATAAAACCGAGTACTATTGCCGCCAGCTTGTTAATATTGAAAAGAATTTTGAAAAGCTCGGGCTTGCTCTTTCCGCCGAGGAAGAGGCGGGAGTTCAGCACGACGTGACGGCCTTCTGGGACGAAGAGGACCAGCGTATCAGCCTCTATTTCGGTCTTTCTTACACCACATGGGGCGAGTATTATACAGCTATGGGCATTGACCGTGCGTCCTACGAGAGAGCGTGTTACGCTTCGGCAAAGCAGGCGTCAATATTCAATTACTATTACGGCGAAAACGGCATTGAAAAAAGCAGCGAAGAAGATGTAAACGCTTATATCCGTGACAATATTGCGCTGTGTCATTGGTTCTCCATGAGGGATTATTCGTTTATTCCCGAGAGCGAGATAAAGGAAATGGCAGAGGGCTTTGCGGAGAAGATAAACGCAGGCGAAATGACCGTTATTCAGGCCAAGGAAGAATACCTCTATTTCTTCAAACAGCGTTCTATACTTGACGACATCGCCAAGGCAGAGGCGGAGGGCAAGGAATACACCGGCGACAGCGTTGAAAGCGTACAGAAGCCGACCTGCACGGCCGAAGAAGTCACAGAGGTTATCCGCAAGGGCGACACAAACCCGACAGCAACCATTGCAAACGCAATTTTCGGCATGGAAAACAGCAAGGCGCAGGTTGTCAAGGACGGCGAGTTCTATTATCTGTTCAGCAGAGAGGATATTCTCGCAGTTCCCGAAATGCTTGAAAAATACTCGCTTTACGCTAACCATGCGTTAAACGACCTCGCATTCAGCCATAAGTTCGAAAGCGAAATTCTCGGCTACGAAGTTACCGTAAACGAGGATGTAATCGCAACAGCAGGCAAATAAAAAACAAACCGCAGGTATGTTAAATAGTTATATAGAAGTATTACAAAGCCACTTTTGATATTTTGTCAAAAGTGGCTTTGCGTTGCTTATGCCGTTGACTTTATGTGGACACTTTGTTATAATTAACTCAATGATAAATAAGAATTTGACGAGGTGATATAAGTGGCAGAAATTATATTGATTGGGACATTTCATTTTCCGGATAAATTTGATGTTTTTTCATACGATGTGCAAAATCAAATCGTTGAGTTTACAAACAGACTGGCATCGTTCCATCCTAACAAAATTGCAGTGGAATTTCCACATTCAATGCAAAATGAATTAGACCTATTATATACGAGAAGCGACAAGTATAACTTTACAGAGAATGTGGTATATGGTAATATTGAAAGATATGGATCCAATGTTCCGTTTAGGTCAGTGAATGAGATTGTGCAAATTGGATTTCGTTTGGGAAAAGAATTGAATCATGATAAGATATATGGTATAGATGAGGATGTCGAATTGTCAGATGAATTGTTTGGAAAGATAGCACCTTATATAGATATAAACAGCTCTTTTGAGAAAATGCGGATGATAACAGAACGAGCAC
>JAZNLN010000010.1:0-14296 GCA_045579125.1 Ruminiclostridium sp. | reverse complement strand
CGTACACAGCGGTCCGAGCACGCTCCAGAACATGCCGAGTATCGTGCGTTTGTATTTGTTTTTGAAATCCCGCTTTACAAGTTCTTCGAACAGAAAGCGGTGTCGTTTGAGTTTTTGAAACATAGGGGCTCCTGTAAATGCTGCAGCGTGCAGCAAATCAATGTTTTAGTATTCTGATTTTTTTCAATACTTTATTTACGCCTTTGGCAAATCCAAACAGTATTTTGTGATTCTTTAATTTGCTCTTTATTTTGTCTCGCCATAAATTGCGGTCAAGAATGAACAGAATTATGAATTTGCTGAATTTTCCCGACTTTGAATAATTCGGCAGATCAACAACCGATGAAGTAACTTTAACAGCACCTTCTGCTTTCAACCGCTTAATTTCCTTTTCATATTCTGCCTTTGATTTTGTTCCCGAATCCGCTCTGTTTAAACTTTTTCCGTTAAAAACAAGACTCATCCTATTTACAAAATCAAAAACATCCAAATCTTTTATTCTGAAATATGCTAATGCTTTAAAATTTGAATAGTCGCAGGCGTATTTTTTCATATATTCCTCTAAATACGTCCATTTCATTTCAACTTCATTAGGTTCGTAGGCAATATTGTTTTCGTCAAGATACTGTTTCCAATAAACCGTAGGACCTACATAATATACGCCATTTGCAACAGTGGTCGGTAAGGGGTTGCACGAAACATCAATATAAGATGTGTTTATGTTTCTTGCTTGTACAAATTTCTGAAAAATTCCTACCGTGCCGACATCGTTTGACCTTGCCAAAACAATTAATTTTTTTATTTTTTGTGCAAATGCCGAAGCTACTATCGGAAGGGAACCCAAAAGACAAGCGACCTCCTCGGCATTCGCCATTATCGCTATCTGCTCTTTTAACGGTAATTTTTCAGGGGCGATTACAGTATATCCCCTTTTCCTGTAAAAATCCTCAAAATATTCCTCGCCGAATCCTTGTTTGGGAGTAAGCTCGTTCCTGGTAAGATATACTTTTTTGTATACCTCTCCTTTAAATTCATTAGAACAACGAACAGCAGCTTTATCATACGCTTTAATCATTTCATTCGTATAAGTTCCAAAGAAATGAAAGCTCTGATCTGGCACATACAATTTGCGTACCTTGTAGATCACCTGCCTGTCTACAACAATTATTCTGTCCCTCGCTATTCCCATTTCCTCCATTAGCATATAAAACACTTCTGAAGGCGAACTGTTTCCGGGAGAATTAAAAATAATCTTTGCCTCTTTGTTTTCGTGTTCTACGGCATACCATAAAAACGTCATTGAATCTGTCAAGGTGTGTCCGAAAAAGCTAATCGCCATGCCGCCGTAAATACATTCCTCGTCAATGTATTCGGCTTTATCCGGTTCAAATTCATAAGAATCCATGACAGAAAAAGCGGCTTTTAAAGGTCGACCGTCGGCGTCAAATCCTCTGACAGGACCGCATACAAATTTACGGTTTTCGTCGCATACGCCTCCGGTAAACCCTGTCTGGCAAGTTTTATTTCCGTGAGGCCTCAATGACAGTACATATGCTTTCTCATATTCTCTGAAACCAGGCTTTCTGTCCTCAAACAAATTTCTACTGCAATATTGCTCCCACTCCTTTTTGTTCGGAGTATAAACCTTAAAATTGCTGTAATTTGCCGATGACGTCTCGTTCACCATTGTCACATGCCTCCGTACATCTTCCGATAATATTCCTTGTACTCGCCGCTTATGATGTTCTCCCACCACTCACGGTTGTCAAGATACCATTTTATGGTTTTCTTTATTCCGTCCGCAAACTTTGTTTCGGGCAGCCAGCCAAGCTCTCTGTGGATTTTCGTAGGGTCAATGGCGTAGCGCATGTCATGTCCTTTTCGGTCAGCAACATAAGTTATCAGACTTTCGGGCTTTCCAAGCTCTCTGCATATTATTTTTACAATGTCTATATTTTTCATTTCGTTGTGTCCGCCGATGTTATACACTTCGCCCTCTTTTCCCTTATGAATAATAAGGTCAATAGCCCGGCAGTGGTCCTCAACATAAAGCCAGTCACGGACATTGAGCCCCTCGCCGTAAACAGGCAGTGGCTTATCGTTCAACGCATTTGCTATCATAAGAGGAATCAGTTTTTCAGGGAAATGATACGGACCATAGTTATTCGAACAACGTGAAATCGTAACAGGCAATCCGAACGTTCTGTGATATGCCTGGACGAGTAAATCAGCGCTTGCTTTTGAGGCAGAATAAGGGCTGGAGGTATGAATCGAAGTTTCCTCGGTAAAGAAAAGGTCGGGCCTGTCAAGCGGCAGATCGCCGTACACCTCGTCCGTAGAAACCTGATGATAACGACGTATCCCGTATTTACGGCAGGCGTCCATCATAACCTGCGTACCTATGATGTTTGTATTCAGAAATACTCCCGGGTTATCAATAGAACGGTCGACATGCGATTCTGCCGCAAAATTGACAACAATGTCGGGATTTTCTTCTTCAAAAACCTTGTTTACAGCTTCACGGTCAGTAATATCAACCTTGCAGAAGCGGAAATTAGGGTTATCCATAGCAGGAGCAAGTGTTTCCATATTTCCTGCGTATGTGAGACAGTCAAGGCATATTATACGATAATCGGGATAGGTTTTAAGCATATAGTGGACGAAGTTTCCACCTATAAAGCCTGCGCCGCCCGTTACTATTATTTTCATAGCAAATCCTCCGAAAGAGAGAGTATATATTTTCCGTAATCAGTCATGGAAAGCTCTTCTCCGAGCCTGTGCAGCTGCTCTGTCGTTATAAAGCCTCTGCGCCATGCAATTTCCTCAATGCAGGATATGTAAAAAAGCCCTGCATTTCCTGCACAGTCTTCACAAAGCCGCTTGCCTTATGCATGCCCTTGGGAGAGCCGGTGTCAAGCCACGACATGCCCCTTCCCAGAAGAGTTACTTTAAGCTCGCCGTTTTCAAGATAATGATTATTGATTGCCGTAATTTCGATTTCCCCTCTTGCGGAAGGCATTACACTTTTGGCAATTTCAACGACCTTATTGTCGTAAAAGTACAGCCCCGGAACTGCGTAATTTGATTTTGGGTTATCGGGCTTTTCTTCGATTGAAATTACGTTGTTGTTTTCATCAAACTCCACAACACCGAATTCTTTGGGATTTTTTACCGGATAACCGAAAACGGCTGCTCTGCCGCTTTCTGCTATTTTCTGTGCCTCCTGAAGATGCAGTGTAAGTCCCTGACCGTAAAAAACATTATCTCCGAGCACAAGACAGACGCTGTCGTTCCCGATAAAATCCGCTCCGATTATAAATGCGTCCGCAAGACCTCTCGGCTTGTCCTGAACTTTATACTCTATGCGCACGCCTATACGGCTTCCGTCGCCGAGGAGCTTTTCATAATTCGGCGTATCCTCGGGCGTTGAAATGACAAGTATTTCCCTTATTCCTGCCAGCAAAAGCACTGACAGCGGATAATATATAAGCGGCTTATCATATATCGGCAGCAGCTGCTTGCTTACCGCAATAGTATTGGGATAAAGGCGTGTGCCTTTGCCGCCCGCAAGAATAATTCCTTTCATTCCGCACCTCCGCAGTTTTATATGTCCAGAGTTTTAACCCATTCCGCAGTTTTCAGTATGCTTTCTCTGAAATCCGCCTTGCATTCAAAGCCTGTGTCGTTGTATAGGGCGTCTAAGTCAAAATGCGAAAAATCCGTGAAGGAGCTGTCGCTGTACTTGCCGAAATTAAGAGCAGAATCGGGATTTATAACATCTCTTACATTTTTGATAATATCCTTAAAAGTGCGGAGACGACGGTTTCCGATAAGGTACTGCCGCCCGCTCACGCCTTTTTCTGCAGCAGCTATAACACCTTGTACTGCATCGTCAACATACACCCAGTCATAGAGGTTGTCTCCTTCAATCAAATCCAGATCCTGTTTATCCATAAGCCTTTTTATAAACACGTTCGGCGTCCGCCTTGAAACATCACCGGGGCCGAAGACATTGGTAAAGGCAATCGCAACATATTCCATAGCGTTAAAGCATAATACTTCACATAATTTATTAACGCACAGCTTGCAGGTTCCGTATATGCTTGAATTAGCAACATTTCCTCCGCAGCTTGTTCTGCTGACCAAATGCTCGTACATTGACCCGCCGAAAACAAATCGTTTGCATTTTGTCTGCTTTGCAAGGTTCACCGTGTTTATTGCCATATCAAAATTTCGCTTCTGCAAATTCACGTCTTTATAATCTTCTGCGGAAATTCCGCTCCACGCAAGGTGTATAAGAAAGTCGGCATCTGTATCGATATTGGGATATGTAAACCCGTCCTCAGTCAGATTACCCTTCACCTTGATTATATTGCCGTGATTGAGACGTTCGTCGTTTTTTCTTTCGTTATGCACCACAGCATAAACACAGTACCCGTTTTCAGCCATGGCCCGTGCCAACGTTCCTCCGATAAACCCGCCTGCACCCGTAATGATTGCTTTTTTCATAACGCTCATTATCCTTTCGCTGAAAAACATATGTCGCAATCGTTTAATCCTGTTGCATTTCTGTCTTTATCCGACATAATAAAATTATCCCCGTGCCAATCAATGCCGAGGTCGGCATCATCCCACCTAATTGTCCTGCACGACGGACCGTCATAATAATCATCAAATTTGTATAACACAGATGTATTGTCGGCAAGAGTAACAAAAGCATGACCGAAACCAACGGGAATTACGATTTGCTTGTGATTTTCTGCCGAAAGCTCACAGCATATCCACTTTTTATACGTCGGCGAATCACATCTCAGATCAACAACATAATCCATAATCGAGCCGCTTAACACCCTCACCAGCTTCGCCTGCGCTTTGGGGAAATTCTGAAAATGTATTCCTCTGAGAGTGTTTTTTTCTTTGTTAAAAGCCTGATAATCCAAGCAAAAATCGTACTCTATGCCAGCCTCTCTCATATCCTTTGCCGAGTAAGATTCAAAACAATTCCCTCTGTTATCCGAATAAACAACAGGCTCAACAATTTTAACACCTTCAAGCTCAAATTCAGTAACTTTCAATTTCCCCATAACTTCCTCCGTATATTACATATTAACCGCTTCTATAATCGTATCCGCCATAAACTGAAGCATTTCATCAGTCATACCCGGATATACCCCTACCCAAAACGTATTATTCATTACACAATCGGTATTTGTAAGCTCTCCTACTACGCGATATGCGTCTGTATCTCTTATAGCGTCAAAGCAAGGCTGTCTGAGAAGATTGCCGCTGAAAAGAAGTCTTGTCTGAATGTTCCTGCTTTCAATGTGCTGAACGATTTTCTTTCGTTCGAGACCCGATTCGGCACGCACTGTGACAAGAAATCCAAACCACGACGGATTGCTGCATTCAGCGGGTTCGGGAAGAATAACCTTGTCAGCAATAGATTCAAGCGCATTTCGGAGATATTCCCAGTTATGTCTTCTGCGTTCTATAAACTCGGGAAGTTTTTTTAATTGCTCGCAGCCGATAGCGGCCTGAATTTCCGTAACTTTAAGATTATAACCGAAACGGCTGTATACGTACTTATGGTCATACCCTTGCGGAAGCTCTCCGTATTGTCCTTCAAATCTTCGATTGCAGAAATTGTCGTGGCCGGGAGGACAAACACAATCCCTGCCCCAATCTCTAAGGCTTTTTATAATACGGTTGAGCACAGGATTGTTTGTATACACGCATCCGCCTTCGCCCATAGTCATATGATGCGGAGGATAAAAGCTGCTTGTTCCGATGTCTCCCCATGTACCCGTCTTTTTTGTCTCTCCGTTTATTGTGTATTCGGCTCCCAAAGCGTCACAGTTATCTTCGATAAGCCATAAGCTATGCTTGTCGCAAAACGCTTTTACAGCTGTAAGATTAAACGGATTGCCAAGTGTATGGGCTATCATTACCGCTTTCGTTTTTTTGCTCAGAGCCTTATCAAGCATATTAACATCAATATTGTACTGAGGTATCGAAACATCAACAAATACGGGAATAGCACCGCATTGAATTATCGGAGTAACCGTCGTAGGGAAACCGCATGCAACAGTAATAACCTCGTCGCCCGGCTTGATCTGTCTTTCTCCGAGCTCCGGCTCGGTAAGCGCAGCAAACGCAATAAGGTTTGCCGAAGAACCGCTGTTCACAAGACTTGCATATTTCACTCCAAGCAATTCTGCAAATTCTTTTTCAAATCTTTCTGCCGATTTGCCTGCACCTAACCAGAAATCAAGTATTACATCAGTAGCAGACCAAAGCTCTTTCTCGTCAAATACCGAGCCTGCATATTGAATGCGGTCGCCTGGCGTAAAGCTCTTTTCTTTCATAAATTGATTGTAATAATCGGTAATTGCGTTTTTAATATGTTCCTTAGCTTGTTCTTTGCAGTCCCAGTTCATTTTTCCTCTTTTCCGGCATGTATAAATGCCAATTTACTATTAGTATATAATTATATACCTTTATTGAATATTTGTCAACAATTTCGGCATTCTGACCGCCGCCTGTTACAACATATAGTTAAAGCATTGACAAACTATACAATATGTGATAGAATGACTATAAGTATAAAGTTATCATTACGGCCAGGTGCTTATGAAGAAATTATATATTGTCAGCACTTATCATCATGCGCTTATAAGCTGTGTAAAACAGCTGATTAACTCTCAAGGTGCCGACATTCTCGTAACGTCATATATTCCCGAGGGAGAAGCTCTTGCCGAGCGCATTCGGCAAAACGGACCGTTCGAACGCACGGAGTATATCGGAGATATAAGAGAGTATGCATCCAAAAACCGCATGGATTTCTGGCTGAATCAACACCGCAGGAATGCGGCTATGATTGAAAGTCAGCTGTCAACGGATTTTAAAAGCTATGACGAAATATACATTTTCCATGATGATACATGGATGGCGCATTACCTGAAAGACAGACGCATTCCCTACTGCCTCATGGAGGATGCGATAGACAGCTTTAAAATAATTTCATCAACAAAATGGCGCTACATGCTCCCCCGCAGTATTTTAAAAGCCCGTATAAAAAGTTTATTTCGCATCGGATATGTTTTCTGCGGCTACGACAATGTAACAACCAAAATAGAAGTAAACGACAAAAACGGAACTGCGCTTTCTTCGTACGCCGAAAAAAAGCTTGTCGAGGTTCCGAGAAAACAGCTGTTCGAATCTCTTGCTTCTCGGGGCATTGATATTCTGAAAAAAATATTCATCGGCGAAATGCCCGATGTTGATTTCAATTCAGCAGCGCTCCTGCTGACCTACCCGATGTACGAGGACGGAGTAACCGATTCGGTTGAAAAACAGCTTGAAATATACCAAAAATTTGTCGCCGAAAACGCACCCGGCGAAAAGCTTATTATCAAGCCTCACCCAAGAGATTTCACAGACTATTCCGACGCATTCCCCGAGGCGGTGATTCTGGACAAGAATATGCCGTCGGAGATGTTTGCGCTGATGAATGTCTGCTTCAAAAAAATACTGTCGCTCAATTCCACGTCGGCATACAGTCTTAAAGCGCAGAGTTATGCTATCGGAGAAATATAAACAAAAACAAGGAGAACGAAATATGACCGCACTTCCCATTATGCCCGCTTTTGAGGAGAATAATGTTGTTATTACATTGCAGTCAAGCGACTTTTTTGCACCGTACGCCGCTGTTACGGTTCAGTCAATTATAGACAATACAACCGAAGAAAACAACTACGATATTATTGTTACCACATTAAGCATGACTGAAGAAACTGCAGAAAAATTCTGCTCAATGGCTGACGGCAAGGAAAATGTTTCTGTAAGAGTAGTTAATGCTGAAGAATTATTCAAAAAATATGTCAATTTCGATGACAAAACATATGGCGGTGAAACCGTTGTTCGTATTTTACTTGTCGAATTGCTTGAAAATTATGATAAAACACTTAATCTGGACTGTGACATGCTGTTCTGTGCAGATGCCGCCGAACTCTACAACCATGATATAGACGGAATGTATCTTGGAGCGGTTAAGGATATATACAGTTACATCTCATACCATTCGCCGTTCAAGGGTAAATATTTCTCCGAAAACACTGTAAAAAATGTTTTGCGCATTCCTTCGATTGAGTGTGAAATAAACGGGGGGTTATTGCTTTTAAATTTGAAGGAAATCCGCAAGGATTTCACTCCTCGGCAAATAATTGATTATATAAGCGAAAACAAACTTAGATTCTTTGAACAGGACGCTTTCAGTCATTTTTTCTGCCACGGCACTAAATATATCAGCTTTGAATGGAATTGGAAAACCAATTTTGACAAATTTTTAAGCAACTACAAATTTTATTGCCTTAAGCCTGATGACAAATATATTGTTGCTCATAAAGCTGCGTCAAAAAATGTAAAAAATCTGCACTATATTGATAAAATAAAGCCTTGGCATGATCCGACGCTGCCTTTCGGCACAAAATGGTGGAATGCTGCTTTCAAATCCCCGTTCTATGAACAAATAATACAGCGCAGATTGAACATTGATGAAAAAAACAAGCCGACAAGACTGCTTTTTATGTGCGAAACAGTAATGCAGTTTATCAACATTCTTAACATAAAGTTCAATCTCTATCCCGATGTCAAGGCGGATATTATTTTTACCGAAAGCACGGATTTCTCAAGATATATTGAGCCCGTAGAAAAGCTCGGTATGTTTGAGCATATATACAGAACAAAATATAATACCGGCAATGAATCTTCCAGATTAAGAAAAACTGCTCCAAATACGGATATTATGAAGAATCCGTCGGATTATGAATACGCCGTGCCGCTGACCGAAAAATACAGCGATTTATTTGTTGCAACAACCGTCCCGATTTCCAAAATTGTCTACTATCAGATAGTAAAATCAGGACAAACTCCTCGCGTCCATTTTTACGACGAGGGCGCAAGCACATATGTTGACAATATACACAATAACACCATAGCAGATGTGTTTGACCACACGATATACAAAGAAAAAGACCGTTTCGAGAATAATATTCACGAAATACTGATCTACGAGCCCTGGCTGTACGCCGCAGGAGAAAAACACCTGCTGTCTGTTATCCCGAAGATAAGCAACGATAACAAAGCATTTATTGACATTCTTTACAGCGTTTTCGGCAAGGTTGAGCTGCCGAAGGAAAAATATATTTTCTTCAGCGAGTGCTTTGCTGTTGACAATTGTGCCTCCAACGATATTGAAATTCTCGACAGAATTGCGGAAAGAGTCGGCAAGAATAATATAACCGTCAAGGCTCATCCGAGAGGCAAAACAGAAGAAAAATTCTACAAAATGCACGGATACGAAATCTTTGCAGAAAGAACCATTCCGTGGGAAGTATTTGTGCTGTCCGCAGGAATCGAAAGCAAGGTGCTTGTTACGGTTTCATCCAACACTCTTCTTAATCCAAGCATATTATTTGACAAGGATGTGCCCGCACTGTTCCTGATGAATACGATGATGCTTTCAAAAAGACCTGTGTTAAATCTTCCCGTATACCGAAGTTTCTTTGAAAAAGCTTTATCATATATGAATTCAAAGCACAAAATGGCATTCTGCCCGAACAGCATAGACGAGCTTGACGCCGTTATTGAATACCTGGAGGGACAATTTTAATGGATAATAAACCGACAGTTTCTATACTGGCACCCGCCTATAATGCAGAACGGTATATTCGACGTTTTCTTGAGTCTGCTCTGACGCAGCGGCTTGAAAACTATGAAATAATCGTTGTTGCCGACACAGCTTCTACGGATAATACATTTGAAATTCTTGAGGAATACCGCAAAGAATTCCCTGAGAAATTGATTGTCGTTCCAACCCCGGAACCGAATTGGTCTATACCCAAGAAACGCAATTATGCGTTTACCCGCTCCAGAGGAGACTATGTAATTTGGTGTGACACGGACGATATTCTTCATCCCTGCGGATTGTCAGCTTTATACGAAGAGGCTATAGCAAACGATTGCGACCTTGTCTGCGGATGGGCGATGACATTACTGTTCGACAGCAACGAACTGCTCAAAAGAATACAGCCGACCGCAAAAAAACAAACGCAGGATGTAAGCAATGAAACAGAAATAATATCTGATATCAATTTCTGGGTTCGTCTGATAAAAAGGACATTGATTGAAGAAAACGGATTTATGCCTGAAGATACAATTTTCGATGACGTTTCATATCTGCCTATACTTAAATCTCGTGCAAATAAAATCCGCCATGTAAACCAGATTGTCTACTATTACCACAGGAGAGTCGGGTCGGCATCAAACACTACCAGCGCCGAAGTCGCTCTCGGTTCGATAAAATCGGAAAAATACGCTCTGGAGCATTGCAACCCGAAATATGTTAAATCCGTACAGTACTTTGTTGCAGAAAGAACAGCTTCCAACCTTGATTTCCGTTGGCCTTTTTACGATTTGTTTGCGCAGTGGGCAAGGGAACAGATGTCGTGGCTAAACGATAACGAACTGGTTAAAAACAACAAACGTATTTATAACGCATTGCAGTCTGCCGCAAAATTGGCAGGTCCGACCGTTCCGAACAACATTTATGTAAGCGGCTTTGAACGCAAACCCTCAGACGAACGCATTGCCGAGCTCGGCGAAAAGGTATTTTACGACGGCTGTGAAATTAAAATTCTGTCAGGGGATAATTGCGATATTGATTCAAATGAATATATTAAGGACGCAGTTGACAAGGGAAAGACGGAATTTGCCGCTGAATATTTTGCGCTGAAAAACATTTACGAAAACGGCGGCTTTTATATACACGACAGAGTAAAAATTCTGAATTATTTTTCGTATATCAAAAATCAGAACGCCGTATTTTTCCGTCTTGACAATACCACTTATTCAAATTATATTTTCGGTGCTCCTCCTAAAAATGCGGTAATCGAAGATATTTTGAAAACCTATTCGTACAAGTGGGATAAAAGAAAATGCTTCACGCCGCTGGCTGAACGTATAAAAATAATCCTTACCGCAAAATATGATATTCCTCTTAACGGCAGTGCCAAATGGTTCTCCGACCCTGTTTCGGTTGTTCCCGCAAATTGCGGCGCAATGAACGTCAAATGGGGGAAAGAAATCTGCGAACATGATTTCAGCGATTTTGCCGGCAACGATGAATATATCACGGTAAAGAAAAGCACGCTGACAGATACAATTCCCGTCATTGCCTCGGGAGCTGCAAACAAACAGCTGGCGGACAGAAACGCCGTTATCGCACGGGAATTTGAGGATATGAAGCAGACCAACACCTACAAGCTTATGATGAAAATCAGAAGCGTCGGAGACAGCCCCGTAGGTCCTCCTCTCAAAAAGGTGTTCCACGGCATGCTGAAGGTCAGAAGAAAGCTAAAAGGAAATAAATAATAAGGAGAACAGCATGAAAGTCGTACTTCTCGCAGGCGGTTTCGGCACTCGCATAAGTGAGGAAAGCCAGTTCAAGCCAAAGCCCATGGTTGACCTCGGAGGAATGCCGATACTGCTGCATATAATGAAGCTTTACAGTGCGCATGGCTTTAATGAGTTCATTATCTGCGCAGGCTATAAGCAGCATGTAATAAAAGAATATTTTGCCGATTACTTCCTGCACACCTCGGACATTACGTTTGATTTTACAAACGGCAGGAATGAAATGACCGTTCATCAGAATCATTCCGAGCCGTGGAAGGTTACCGTAGTAGACACGGGGCTTAACACCATGACAGGCGGACGTGTAAAGCGTGTAAAGGACTATATCGGAAACGAGCCGTTCATGCTCACCTACGGCGACGGCGTGTCGGACATAAACATAACCGAGCTTGTGAAATTCCACGAATCGCACGGAAAAACGGTAACAATGTCCGCATACAACGCAGGTCAGCGTTTCGGCGTTCTCGACATCGACGAAACAGGACGCATAAACGATTTCCGTGAAAAAACGCAGGGCGACGGAAGCCTTATAAACATCGGCTTTATGGTGTGTCAGCCTGAATTTATCGACTATATCGACGGCGACAGCACTGTGCTTGAAAAGGCGCCGCTTGAAACAGTCGCAAAGCTTGGTCAGCTTATGGCATACAGGCACGAAGGCTTCTGGCAGTGTATGGATACTGTTCGTGAAAAGGAACAGCTTGAAAAAATGTGGGCTAAGAGACAGGCTCCTTGGAAAGTGTGGGCTGACTGATGAGCATTCTTGATTTTTACAACGGAAAAACTGTTCTTGTGACAGGACATACAGGCTTTAAAGGCAGCTGGATGTGCAAAGTTCTTGCTATGCATGGTGCCAAGGTAATCGGTTATGCTACCGAGCCTCCGACAACACCCTCTTTGTTCGAGGAAGCAAGGCTTGCCGACGAAATTGTTTCCGTAATAGGCGACATCCGCGATCCGGACAAGCTTAATGAAACCATGCAGAAGTACCGCCCCGAAATTGTAATTCATATGGCGGCACAGCCTATTGTTCGTGAAAGCTATGCAAATCCTGTTTACACATACGAGACAAACGTTATGGGTACAGTAAACATCTGCGAGGCTGTACGCCTCTGCGACAGCGTAAAATCCTTTGTCAACGTTACGACGGACAAGGTTTATCTTAACAACGAGTGGGAGTGGGGCTACCGTGAAAGCGACGCTCTTGACGGCTACGACCCGTATTCAAACTCGAAATCCTGCTCGGAGCTTGTTACCTCCTCCTATAAAAAATCATTTTTCAACAGCAGGGATATTGCTGTATCAACCTGCCGTGCAGGCAATGTTATCGGAGGCGGCGACTTCGCCAAGGACAGAATTATCCCCGACTGCGTCCGTGCCATGGAGGCGGAAACGGAAATAATCGTCCGCAATCCT
The DNA here is from genome assembly GCA_045579125.1 of Ruminiclostridium sp. GTDB lineage: Bacteria > Bacillota > Clostridia > Oscillospirales > Ruminococcaceae > Ruminiclostridium_E. The sequence goes on along the minus strand of JAZNLN010000010.1, from coordinate 1,408 downwards.
TATTCAACACGTCCTTACCAGCATGTTCTCGAACCTGTTGTGACGTATCTTGCACTTGCGGCAAAACAGTATGACAATCACGCTCTTGCAGGCTGCTATAACATAGGACCCGACGACTGCGACTGTGTTGAAACAGGCGAGCTTGTGGATATTTTCTGCAAAACATGGGGCGACGGAGCTTCCTGGAAAAACATTGCAGAAGCAAACGCTCCCCACGAAGCGAATTTCTTAAAGCTTGACTGCTCAAAAATAAAATCCGCAATGAAATGGGCTCCACGCTGGCACATAACCGACGCAATCGAAAAAACCGTCGAATGGAGCAAGGCGTACCTCGGCGGCGAAAACGTAAACGCCGTTATGGAAAAACAAATCAAGGAATATCTGGATAAATAATATGAGAAAAGCACTTGTAACGGGAGCCAACGGATTTCTTGGCTCTCTTCTTGTAAAAAAACTGCTCGACAGCGGAGTTGAGGTAATTGCGGCGGACATGACAGGCTGCAATGCGAATATCCCCGATAACGCACGTTTTGCGGCATTTGACATGAGAGATTTCGGCTCGCTTAAAGAAGCCGTAACCGACAGAGATATTGACGTTATGTATCATATGGCGTGGATAGGCTCGTCGGGCCCTGCACGGGCGGACTATGCTTTACAGCTCGATAACGCCAAATACACCTGCGACGCAGTAAACGTTGCCGCAGAAATGGGCGTAAAGCGGTTTGTGGGAGCAGGAACGCTTGCACAGATGGACTGTTCGGCGTATATCGGCATGGACGGCTCCACGCCTAACGGAGTCAGCTGCTACGGAATTGCGAAAACTGCGGCGCAGCACATGAGTAAGGCGGCGGCAAATTCAGCGGGCGTAGAGCATATCTGGTGCTTTATTTCCAACACCTACGGCGTGGGCAATACTACGATGAATTTTGTAAATTTTGCCTCGAAAAAAATGCTTTCGGGCGAGCGTGCAGCGTTCACAGCGGCAGAGCAGAACTACGATTTTGTGTATATAACCGACACAATAAACGGGCTTTATCTCTGCGGCAAAAACGGCAAGCCAAATCATTCCTACTATATAGGAAGCGGTAAGGCTCGTCAGCTTAAAGAATATATCAGAACAATCCGTGATACTATCGACCCGAGCATTCCGCTTTATCTCGGCGAGGTGCCGTTTAACGGCGTTTCTCTGCCGATTGAAGCGTACAGCTGCGACAGCATTGCCGCTGACACAGGCTACCGTGCCGAGGTTGCTTTTGAAGATGGAATTGTAAAGACGATTGAGTGGATGAGAGGTTTATAAAATGTCGACCGAAAAAACTATAGTGCAAACATCGGAAAAAAGACAACGCAATTATCAAATTGATGCTTTGAAGCTACTACTCACATTGCTTGTTGTACTATGTCATTC
>JAZNLN010000009.1:0-4014 GCA_045579125.1 Ruminiclostridium sp. | reverse complement strand
GACCTCCGACAAAATAGACAAGATTGTCACAAACAGATTTTTAGCGCTCCCGATATTTGCGGTAGTAATGTTTATCGTGTATTACATTTCTGTTACGACCGTCGGAACATGGGTTACAGACTGGACAAACGACGGACTTTTCGGCGACGGTTTCCATCTGTTCAATATCGGCGTATCTGAATACGAAGAAGCAACTGACGCTTATGCGTCCGAAAACATCTTCACAGACGAGCTGCTTGCTATGGCACAGTCTGCCGCAGACGCAGGTGCAATCGGTGCTGAGGATGTACTCGGAGCTGTTGAAGAAGCAGATTTCGGCGGCTTTGACGAAGCGCTCGGCTCGTACGGTGACAGTCTTGCGGAGGCAGGCTACGACATCGGCGCACTAACCGAAGCGGCCATGGAAGAGCTTCCCGCTCCCGAGGATTACGGCGTATGGGTGCCCGGCGTTCCCGTTCTTGTTGAGGGCGGACTTGATTCGGTCGGTTGTGACGGCTGGCTGAAATCGCTGATACTTGACGGTATTGTAGCGGGTGTGGGCGCTGTTCTCGGATTTGTTCCGCAGATGCTCGTTCTCTTTATTCTTCTTGCATTCCTTGAGTCGTGCGGTTATATGGCTCGTATCGCATTCGTTATGGACAGAATTTTCAGAAAGTTCGGTCTTTCGGGCAAGTCGTTTATTCCTATGCTTATCGGCGTGGGCTGCGGCGTTCCCGGCGTTATGGCGAGCCGTACAATCGAAAACGAGCGTGACCGCCGTATGACGATTATGACGACAACGTTTATCCCCTGCGGCGCAAAAATGCCTATTGTCGCACTTATCGCAGGTTCGCTCTTCGGCAATGCGTGGTGGGTTGCTCCGAGCGCATTCTTCGTTGGCTGTGCCGCAATTATTATCTCGGGCATTATGCTCAAGAAAACAAAGATGTTCGCAGGCGACCCCGCTCCGTTTGTAATGGAGCTCCCCGCATATCATCTCCCGACAGTCGGCAATATTCTCCGCTCCATGTGGGAAAGAGGCTGGTCCTTTATCAAAAAGGCGGGCACTATCATTCTTCTGTCCTCTGTTCTTATCTGGGCAGGCTCCGTATTCGGAAACGTGGACGGCTCGTTCGGTTTCAGCACTGAGCTTGAAATGAGCGACAGCGTTCTCGGAATGATAGGCGGCGCAATCTGCTGGCTCTTTGCTCCTCTCGGATTCGGCGACCCCACAGCGGCAGTTGCAACCATCATGGGTCTTGTTGCCAAGGAAGAAGTAGTTGCTGTATTCGGAGTGCTTGACTTTATGGGCATGACGCAGCTTGCGGGCTATTCGTTCCTCGTATTCAACCTTCTCTGCGCACCCTGCTTTGCGGCAATCGGCGCAATCAGACGTGAAATGAACAATCCCGGATGGACAGGATTTGCAATTCTTTATCAGTGCATATTCGCATACGCAGTTTCTCTTATGGTGTTCCAGTTCGGCTCGTTATTCACGGGTGCTGTAAATGTAATCGGACTTATATTTGCGGTGCTTGTGCTTGCGGCAATAATCTTCATGCTTGCAAGACCCTATAAGGAAAGCACAAAGCTTACAAAGGCTGTAAAGGTAAAATAAGATTATCTCATAAAAGGTGTATCCCATAAAAGCAGAATGACAGCCGTGCAGTCGGGGCAGAATCCGTCCCTGAAGCTGCACGGCGTCGCTGCAGAAACACACGGAAAGGATATGGATATGGCTACGGTTATTATTGCGTCACTTGTTGCGGCGGCTCTTGCGCTTGCAGTCAGACAGCTCGCAAAGGACAAAAAGGCGGGGAAGCCGCTCTGCGGCGGGAAATGCTCAAGCTGTCCCAACGGCTGTATGTGTCACGGCGGGGATAGCAAATGAACGCTCTGACATGTTCTGCAAAAAAGTATCTTTATGCGATTTATAAGCTCGGAAACGGCGGGCGTAATGTACGACCCGAACATAGCACAGCTTGCTCTGGAAAATTGGGATGAACTTGCGGGTGTTTTTAATACAGAGATAATTTCGGCGTAAAAAAGTAAATCCGAAGAAGATTTGACTGTCTTCTTCGGATTTTTGTTTTTCTGTTTGCTTCGCTATATTTGTTTTACGAACGATACATGCTCCTTCAATTCGCAGAATCCGTTTTTCTTATAAAAACTATACGCAGGAACATTATTCTCCGTTTGCAGGAAGATTTGCACCAGACCGATTTCCTTTATTGCATTTTCAATTTCCTTCAGAAAAAAAGTACCTGTGCCTTTGCCCTGCTTTTCTGTTTGGATGCACAATTCTTCGATATAGTATTCTGTGCCGGAATGCCAGTGCTTGATGTGTCCCATGGACACGCCGATTAGCTTGTCGTTTTCAAACAATCCATAGGTCAGCGAGTTGCTCTGTCCTATCAAATCCAGCAAGTACAGATTAAGCTGCTCCCGATTTGACCAATCGTCATTCCACGGCTCAATCGTAAATACGCTTGTAAACAAATCTTTAATTATTTCAGTTTCGTTTATTCCGATTTTTCTGAAATCGTAAATTCCCTGTTCCATAGGTGCTCCTTACCGCCGTGCTTTATGCGTCGTACGGAACGTCAAGTCCCGCAACGCTGTCAACGGGCACGGAAATAATCATTCCGTGAGCCTCGCTGTTAATGCCGCATTTCTCGTTTATTGCCTTCATAATCGGCAGTTTGTCGGCATTCTTTGCGAGAATCATTACGATTTCACGCTCGGGCTGAACTGCAATTCCCATAATTTTTGCGGCGTCCTCGTTTCCTGCACTTCTGCTGTGGAACACTGTTCCTCCTCTTGCGCCGACAGGCTTTGCGGCGGACATTACGTCCTCGCTGAATCCCTGGTCAACAAACGCCATAATCATTGTATATTCGCTTCCCATTTTATCTTCCTCACTTTCGGGCAAATCTTCTTTTTCTCCTACCGTCTGCATAAGCTTCATAAACGCCGCATTGCTCCCGCTTAAAGGGATTGTGAACGCAATGCCGCTTGCGGGCTTGTGCAGTTTGAGCTCTTTATAAAGCTTTCCGAGCAGTTCGTCTGCCGCCGTTTTGGGCAGCATTGTGACGATTACGGTTTTATCCGTGCCGCCGAGCCCGAGCATATCGAGCATTTCGTCCGAGGCTGTGCCTTTCGCAAATACGGAATAGGAAATGGGTATATTGTTTTCCGTAAGGAACTCCTGTGCCTTGGTGTTCTGCTTCGGGTTGGCTATAAAGAACAGCATTCTGAAATTCTCATTATTTGACATTTCATACCTCCTAAAACTCGCAGATGTCGTCGTCGAATTCCTGTATTTCGTCCGTCTGCGGAGCGTCTGTAACGACAGGCTGTGTTTTGCTCGTCTTGAATTTATAGACAAGACCCATAATCTGGATAGCTATAAGCGGAGTCAGCGCAACAAGGGCTACCACGCCGAATGCGTCCGTCATTAAATTGCCGCCTATCGCCTCGCATACGCCGATACTCAACGGCAGCAGGAATGTTGTTGTCATAGGACCGCTGGCAACTCCGCCCGAGTCGAATGCGATACCGACAAACATTCTCGGTACGATTCTTGACATGACGAGCGCTACGATATAACCGGGGATTATGATATACTGGATGGGTATTCCCGCAAGCACACGGAGTATTGATAATCCGACGCTGACGGAAACTCCTATCGAAAGACAGCGGTTCATTGCTTTTGCGGAAATTGTACCGTTGGTAACTGTCTGCACCTGGTGATTAAGCACCTGTATAGCGGGCTCTGCCTTAACGATAAAGTAGCCTATAACCGCACCTATCGGGATAAGGAGCCATTTGCTTTCCGAAGCGCCGAGCGCATTTCCTATGAATGAGCCGACAGGCGCAAAGCCTATGTTCACTCCGCAAAGGAACAGCACAAGCCCGAGATATGTATATACGATACCGAAAATAATGCGCTTAATCTCACGCTTCTGATAACGGCGTGTAATAAGCTGGAAAAGCAGGAATACGCCTGCAATCGGGGCAAGCGAAACCGCTACC
>JAZNLN010000008.1:0-1909 GCA_045579125.1 Ruminiclostridium sp. | reverse complement strand
AAGCGGTCTTAGGAAGACAATACAGCTTTGCAACTCCTTGGCTCACAGAACGACATGGCTACGATCCGACTTCGCTCGGCGCAGCGGCTCCGCTCCAGGCTATGGACACAACTGTCTGCATGGGTGCCTCCATAAGCGGCCTGCACGGTTTTAACAAGGCTACAAGAGGCGAATTTGAGGGCAAGTCGGTTGCGGTTATCGGCGACTCGACATTCATGCACTCGGGCGTTACAGGTCTTATCAACATCGCATACAACAGAAGCAACTCGACCGTCATTATCCTCGACAACAGCATTACAGGCATGACAGGTCATCAGAATAACCCCGCAAACGGCAAGGACATTTACGGCGACCCCGCAAGCGCAGTTGACTTTGAAGCACTCGTAAAGGCTGTCGGCATAAACCGCTGCACCGTTGTTGATCCGGGTAATCTCGCCGAGGTCGAAAGCGTGCTCAAGACCGAGCTTGCGGCTGACGAGCCGAGTGTAATCATTATGAGAAAGCCCTGCGCTCTTCTTAAAACGGTAAAGCACAATCCTCCGTTCAGAATCAACGCCGACAAGTGCAAATCCTGCAAGGCGTGCATGAAAATCGGATGTCCCGCCATTTCCCTCGAAACAGGCAAGGCACAGATTGATACAACGCTCTGCGTAGGCTGCGGCTTATGTACGCAGATGTGCAAATTCGACGCTATTGAGGAATAACAGAAAGGATTGAGAAAATGGCTACAAAATCTATTATGCTTGTCGGAGTAGGCGGACAGGGTACTCTCCTTGCCAGCAGAATACTCGGAAACGTTCTCCTTGCAAAGGGCTACGACGTTAAGGTGAGCGAGGTTCACGGAATGTCGCAGAGAGGCGGCTCGGTTGTTACATACATCAAGTACGGCGAAAAAATATTCTCCCCCGTAATCGAAAAGGGCGAGGCTGACATTATCGTTTCGTTTGAACAGCTTGAGGCGGCAAGATGGCTGTCCTACCTCAAAAAGGGCGGCAGAATAATCACAAATACACAGAAGGTATCCCCTATGCCCGTTATCATCGGTGCGGCGGATTATACCGAGGATATAATCGAAAAAATCAAGGCAAAGGGTGTTGATATAACCGCTATCGACGCACTTTCCCTCGCCGAACAGGCAGGCAGCAGCCGTGCGGTAAACGTAGTTCTTATGGGCGTACTGTCGAATATTTCGGACATTTCCGCCGAAATGTGGCAGGACGCACTTCAGGCATGCGTCCCCCCCAAGGCTCTCGAAATCAACAAAAAAGCATTCGCACTCGGTGCGGAAATAAAATAAAAAAGGAAGTGTTGCTATGTTAAAGCAGGTATCGGTATTCGCAGAAAACAAAAAAGGCAGGCTTGCCGCCCTCATGGAAATTATCAGCGGAAGCAAAATCGACATCAGAGGTCTTACCATCGCCGACACAACAGATTTCGGTATCGTAAGAATGATTGTTGACGACGCCGAAAACGCAGTCGCTATTCTCAAGGAAAACGGCTGTATCGCATCGGTTGCCGACGTTCTCGCATTCACGATTTCCGACGTTTCGGGTGCGCTTAACAGCGTTATCAGCCTCCTCGGAAAAAACGACATCAGCATTGAGTATTGCTACTCGCTTATGGGCAACAAGGAGAAAACGGCGGACATCATCATAAAAACCGACGAGCCCGCAAAGGCTGAAAAGGTGCTCTCCGAAAACGGAATAGCACTGCTTTGATTCCTTAAAAGCATCCCCCCCACATTAAAAGCGGAGACTCGCAGAAGTTTTATACACATTATTGAGGAAAACCCTTTTGAAAAAGGGTTATTCCTCAAACTCCTTTCCTAAAACTTTTATTATAAATTTCAGCCCCATAGGGTGTACATTACTAACAGAGAAGCTAAAGCTGTTCTCTTTTGGTGCATACC
>JAZNLN010000007.1:0-7225 GCA_045579125.1 Ruminiclostridium sp. | reverse complement strand
TACAGCTTTGCAACTCCTTGGCTCACAGAACGACATGGCTACGATCCGACTTGGAGCTGTTCAAAACGCTGTTCTGCGGTAATTCTGCCCTGGCTTGAAAGTCTGGGGACGGTTGAGGGGATACGGTTGTAGCCGTAAATTCTCGCAACCTCTTCAGCAATGTCACAGGGGCGCTCCATGTCAATTCTGACATTGGGAACGGTTATTTCACAGCTTGCCTTGTCATATTCAAAGCCAAGACGTGTAAGAATATCAATCTGTTCCTGTTCGGGGATGTCTGCGCCGAGGAAGCTGTTTACCCACTTCCAGTCATGCTTTAAACGATGCGGCTGTTTATTGGAGTTGTCCACGTCGATTATTGTGTTCACTACATCGCCGCAACCAAGCATTTCTATCAGCTCAAGAGCACGGTAAAGTGCGTCCTTTGCGTTGATGGGGTCTATTCCCTTTTCAAAGCGTGCGCTTGCCTCTGTTCTTTCGCCGACCTTCTTTGCGGTACGTCTTACCGATACGCCGTCAAAGCAAGCGGACTCAAAAATTACGGTTGTCGTGTCGTCCCATATACCCGACTTTTCGCCGCCCATAACGCCTGCAACCGCCATAGGCTCCTTTTCGTTGCAGATAACGAGCATTTCGGGAGTAAGCTGAACGGGCTTTTTAGCCTCGTCAAGCAGCTTGAGCGTTTCGCCCTCTTTTGCGTTGCGGACGATGATTTTACCGCCCTCAACGTAGCGTGCGTCGAATGCGTGCATGGGGTGTCCGTATTCGAGCATGACAAAGTTTGTAATGTCAACAAGATTATTTATCGCACGAACGCCGCTCGCACGGAGTCTTTCAGTCATCCAGCGGGGCGACGGACCGATTTTTACGTTCTTTACCATTGCCGCCATGTAGCGTGAGCAGAGCTGCGTATTTTCAACCGATACGGAAAGCTCCTTGGAAATGTCGCAGTCGATACCCTTGAACTGCGGCGTTCTGATGTTCAGCGGAGCGTTGAACGTAGCGTGTGTTTCTCTCGCAAGACCTATTACCGAGAGGCAGTCGGGGCGGTTGTTTGTGATTTCAAATTCAACGCAGATGTCGTCGATACCGAGCGCTTTTTCAATCGGCATGCCGACCGTCATCTTGTCGAAATCCTCGTCGTTGTTGAGGATAAGTACGCCGTCCTTGTCAGCGTAAGGCACGTCAGCGTTTGTAATGCCAAGTTCTTCAAAGCCGCAGAACATACCGAAGCTTTCAACGCCACGGAGCTTGCCTTTCTTGATTTCAAGCACTCCGCCCGTCTGCGAATCAACGCAGGAGCCATTCGCAAGAACGACGGGAACTACTGCGCCCTCAAAAACGTTCTGTGCGGCGGTAACAATCTGGACGGGAGCGTCCTTGCCTGCCTCAACCTGACAAATCCACAGCTTTTCGCTGTCGGCATGCTTTTCCATTTTTACAATCTTTCCGACAACGATGTTTTTCAGCTTTTCGGAAAGCACTTCGTATGTTTCAACCTTTGAGCCGCTCATTGTCATCTCGGCAACAAAGTCCTTTATCGGCATATCGGCCTTAACGTAGTCGTTAAGCCATTTCATTGATAAATTCATTTTATGTTCCTTTCGTAATGCACAGCATATAGTAAGTATTCCGCCATATAAGGCTTATTCCGGCTATCAGAACTGCTTTAAGAAGCGCAGGTCGTTTTCGTATAAAAGACGCATATCGTCGATGTTGTATCTCATCATCGCTATACGCTCAAGACCGATTCCGAAAGCAAAGCCGCTGTACACGTCGGGGTCTATGCCGCAGTTGATAAGCACCTGCGGGTGCACTATACCCGAGCCGAGCATTTCAATCCAGCCCTCACCCTTACAGAGCGGACAGCCCTTGCCGCCGCACTTGAAGCACTGGAGGTCAACCTCTGCACTGGGCTCCGTGTAGGGGAAGTGGTGAGGACGGAAACGGAGCTTTACATCGCTGCCGTAAAGTCTTTTTGCCCATACCTCAAGCGTACCCTTCAGGTCGCCGAAGGTTATGTTCTTGTCGATTACAAGACCCTCGCACTGGTGGAAAATGGGAGAATGCGTTGCGTCAACGGCGTCGGAGCGATAAACTCTGCCCGGGCTGATGATCGCAACGGGGGGCTTGTTTTCAAGCATTGTTCTTATCTGCACCGAGCTTGTCTGTGTGCGGAGAAGAATTTTATCTGTGATGTAGAATGTATCCTGCGGGTCACGGGCAGGGTGTCCCTCGTCGGTATTGAGCATATCGAAAACGTACTTCGTTTCCTCAACCTCGGGACCGTCGACAACGGTGTAGCCCATGCCTCTGAAAATATCCTTGAGCTCGTCAAGCACGATGTTCAGGGGGTGACGTCTGCCGAGCTCGCTCTTTACGCCGGGCATTGTAACGTCAAGCGTTTCAGCTCTGAGCTTTGCCTCCGTCTGTGCATTTTTAAGAGCAGTCTGCTTTTCTGCGATTGCCGACTCAAGCGCCGCTCTCACCTCATTGGCAAGCTGTCCGATAATCGGGCGCTCCTCGGCGGAAAGTCCGCCCATCTGCTTGAGAATCGCCGTCAGCTCGCCCTTTTTGCCGAGCACGCCGACTCTGATGTCCTCGATGTCCTTGACGGACGTACAGGCGCTGATTCTTGCCTCGGCGCTCTGTCTTATCTCCTGTAAACGTTCTTTCATTTTACACGTTCCTTTCGATATTTCTGTGATGATACTGTGAATAATACAGCAAAGCTGTGTTTATGGCGCGCTTAAGAGGATTCGAACCTCCGGCCTGCCGCTTAGGAGGCGGCCGCTCTATCCTGCTGAGCTATAAGCGCAGAATGCCCTGTTAAATCGGCACGCAATATATTATACACTATTTACAATAAAAAAACAAGAGAATTTGCAAAAAAAGTGCTGTAAAAGTGGATAAAAGCGGCTTTGTTCACGGCGGCGGTTTTATGTAAGAATGACAAACATGCTCTATCGGGAAAATATATTTTTATTTTTTTAAAAATAATGGTGACAAAACGGCGGATTTGTGATATAATTTTATATATTTACAGAAACACAAGGAAAGGATGATTTCAATGGAACTTGAAACAAAATGCCTGCACTCGGGCTACACGCCCAAGAACAGTGAGCCCCGTGTTGTGCCTATCGTTCAGAGCACAACCTACGTTTACGACTCCACCGACGCAGTGGCAGCCGTATTCGACGACCCTACATTAAGCCTTATCTACTCCCGCTTTGCCAACCCTACGGTTATGGCTGTTGAGCAGAAGATAGCCGAGCTTGAGGGCGGTATCGGCGCAATGTGCACGTCGTCGGGCCAGGCAGCCTCCCTCCTTTCGATACTTAACCTCTGCCAGGCGGGCGACAGCTTTATAAGCGTGCCCACTATCTACGGCGGAACGATAAATCTTTTCGCATACACTCTCAAGAAAATGGGAATTGAATGTATTTTCGTTGACCAGAGCTGGACCGACGAGCAGATTCAGGCGGCAGTAAAGCCCAACACAAAGCTTTTCTTCGGCGAAACAATCGCAAACCCCGCTCTTACCGTGTTTGACATTGAGCGCTTCGCAAACCTCGCTCACAAGAACGGCGTACCCCTTATCGTTGACAATACGTTCGCAACTCCCATACTCTGCAAGCCGTTCGATTTCGGAGCAGACATCGTTATCCACTCCACCAGCAAATACATGGACGGACACGCTGTTCAGGTCGGCGGCGTTATCGTAGACAGCGGCAACTTCGACTGGACAAACGGAAAATTCCCCGAGCTCGTTGAGCCCGACGAGTCCTATCACGGACTTTCCTATACCAAGACCTACGGAAAAATGGCGTATATTCTCAAGGCGAGAATGCAGCTTATGCGTGATTTCGGCACATACCCCGCCGCACACTCCGCATTCCTCCTCAACCTCGGCCTTGAAACGCTTGCAATAAGAATGAAACAGTACTGCGAAAACGCACAGACTGTTGCGGAATATTTCGAAAAATCCGACCTTGTTGAGAGCGTGAATTACCCCGGACTTCCCAGCAGCCCCGACTACGAGCTTGCAAAAAAATATCTCAAGGGTTGCAGCGGCGTCATCTCTTTCGTAATCAAGGGCGGCAGAAAAAATGCCGTTAAGTTCATGGACGCACTTCAGCTTGCGTCAAACGAGGTGCATGTTGCCGACATCAGAACATGCGTTCTGCACCCTGCGTCCGCAACTCACCGCCAGCTTACCGACGAACAGCTCGTTGCCGCAGGCATCAACGGCGGCATGATTCGTTTCTCGGTAGGTCTTGAAAACGTAAACGACATAATTGCCGATATAGATAAGGGCTTTGCGGCAGTACGGGGCTGATGCGCCGTATATCCCGAGTCACACTGGAGGTAACGTATGGCAGAAGAAACAGGCAAAATGCTGCTTATTAAAATTGAAAACCTCGAAAACGGCATGGAGCTTGCGAAGAGCGTAATTGAACCGTCCTCCGAACGTGTTCTGATTAAAAGCGGAACTGTTATAACCGACCTGCTTGTGCTGAATCTCAAAAGATACAACGTTAAGAACGTGTGGATAAAAAGCGAGATTTCGCAGGAGGTCGTTTTACAGCAGGTAAAAGAGGAACTCAACATCAACGAATCGCTGACCAGCCTTAAAAGCGTGTTCGGCGAGGACGAATCCGAGCTTATTACCGAGGTAACAAAGGAAACGCAGGAAAGTATCAGCCATGTTGCGGATAACCTGCTCGCAAGCGTATATTCCGACGATAATCTGCTTCTTAAAATGTATCAGCTGCAGTCCTACGACGACTATACATACAAGCACTGCCTGCGTGTAGCCATGCTCACAACGCAGATAGGCAAGCAGCTCAATATGTCACGGGAGGACCTGCACGAGCTTTCCGAGGCGGCGCTGCTCCACGACATAGGCAAGCGCCAGATAAGCATAGACATCATAAGAAAGCCCGCAAAGCTCACCGACGAGGAATTTGCCGAAATCAAGAACCACACGGTGAGAGGCTATAACCTGCTCAAGGAAACGGGGCAGTATTCCGACCGCCTGCTGAACGCCGTGCTCATGCACCACGAAAAGTTCGACGGCACAGGCTACCCGCTCGGCATAAAAGGCGACCAGATTACATATTTCGCAAAGATAATTGCGATTGCGGACGTGTATGACGCTCTTACCTCAAACCGCCCCTACCGCAAACCGTGGAGCGTTGCCGAGGCAGAGGAATATATGATGGGCGGCAGCGGAACGCATTTCGACTACGACCTTATTCAGGCGTTTGTGCAGACTTTTGCGCCGTACCCCGTCGGCAGCGTTGTACTGCTCTCGACAGGCGAGGAGGCAACTATCGTAAGCAACACGAAGAACGTGCTCCGTCCGATTGTCGAAATATGCGACCAGTACGGAAAATGCCGCACGGTAGACCTTTACAACGATTTTTCATCTCTCTCAATCGGCGTAGTAAAAATTCTCCGCTATTCATAAAAAACAAAACTCCGCCGTTAAGGCGAGCCGCCTTTGGCAGTTCCGCCGCACGCTGAACATGTGCTGTTTTGCACTTTGTTTGTGCGTCGGGGTCAAAACTGCCTTATGGCGTCCACACTAATGCAGGGCTTGTAGGATTATTATGTATTGAGAACTCCTTTGGTAAAAGGCTGTTTCTCAGGCGCATTCTGTAAAATTTTATAGTTTTATTGCAGTCTGACAGAAAAACCTGTCAGACTGCAATCAGTTTTAAACGCTTTGAAAAAGGGACAGTCTTTCTGCGGAACGACTGCCCCTGATATTACTGTAAAACTGCTGCTTTGCCGCCCGTAAAACGGAACAGAAACTCCGCCCGACCGTCCGCACTTATTCGCAGAATCTGTGGTTTCCGATAACCTTTATGACAGGTCTTGAATGAATGAAAGCGTTGCTTGTTTTGGAAGGGTTGTAATAATATATCGCACCTCCGCTCGGGTCCCAGCCCGCAAGCGCATCCCTCGCCGCCGAGTACGCCGATTCGGAAACCGCCTCGTTGAACTGGCCGTCAACAAGCGCCGTGAAGGCGCCGTTCTGATAAATTACGCCCGCAAGCGTGTCGGGGAACGACGGATGCTCTATACGGTTGCATATAACCGCTCCGATTGCAACCTGACCGACGTACGGCTCGCCTCTGCCCTCGGCGGAAATAATGCGGGCGAGGAGATTGATGTTAGCCTCCGTCGCCGACGGAATTGAGCCGATTGTTATGCCAAGCATGCGCAGAGTCTGCTCGTCGGCAATGCCTGTCTGCGAAAGTCCGTTCTGCCGCTGAAACGAAAGCACGGCCTTGCGGGTCTGTTCGCCGAAATATCCCGTAATTTCGCCGCTGAAAATGCCCCTGTCACGGAGCGCTTTCTGTATCGCCTCAACCTCTGTGCCTCTGGAGCCCTGTTGGGAGTACACCGTTTCATATATCCTGCCGTTCACGCCTGCGAGAAAAAGCACGCAGAGCACGAATACAGCCGCTATTTTTGATAAAGATTTCAAACCAATCCATCCTTTCGGTTGTTCATATGATGATAAAAGTTTTTGTCTGTTTTTGAAAAATATACAAAAAGACAGGTTGGAAAAAAATACTTTTTTGAGGAGATAAAATGACCCGTGAAATTATCGTAAAAACTCCGCTCGGGGACATCCGCTGCACGCTCACCCAAAAGCGTGTCAAAAACATAAATCTGCGTGTTACCGCCGACGGAGAGGTCCGCATTTCAGCAAGCCCCCGTGTGCCGCTCCGCACGATAGAGCAGTTTGTTTCGTCTAAAGCGGATTTTATACTCTCGGCGCAGAGGAAAATTAACGCACTGCGAAAGCCGCCGCAGGAATACACCGACGGAGCGGAATTATACATCCTCGGCAGACCCGCCGCAATAGTCACGGTTTCCTCGGGCAAATCCTTTTACGCCGCCGACACCCTGTTCCTCCGTACGGATAACGCTCCCGAGCTTTGCAAACCGGCGTACGACAAATGGGAGGCGGATTTCTGCAAGACTCTTTTCCGTGAAATGACAGACAAAGTGCACGCCCTCTACGCTCGAAACGACATACCCAATCCCTCGATTACCGTTCGGGATATGTCCTCACGCTGGGGCAGCTGCCGACCCGACAAGGCGAAAATAACGCTTAACAAGAAGCTGGTACACGCCCCCGCCGACTGCATTTACTACGTCATCGCCCACGAGCTCGCTCACTTCGTCCAGCCCAACCACTCCGCAC
>JAZNLN010000006.1:0-6339 GCA_045579125.1 Ruminiclostridium sp. | reverse complement strand
CGTTTCCGCAGTTGTGGTCTGTGCTGTTGTGTCGGCAGACGTTTCCGCAGTCGTGGTTTGCGTCGTTGTGTCGGCGGGTGTACCGCCGTTTCCGCAGGAGGCAAGCGATAAAAGCATTGCCGCAGTGAGAATGAGAGAGGTGATTTTTCTTTTCATGTAATATCCTTTCTGTGTTGTTTGTTATCCGAGAAATGTTTTTTCCGACCATATGTACCAGTTGTCGGAAAACGGCTCGTTCTGCGAAAGCGAGACGCTGTCAAACGACATGTAAAAGCCGTTTCCGTCATAGCCTCTGTCGGCGTAGATAAGGTAGTAATTGGTAAAATAATAGCCGTAAATATCGGCATTTTCAAGCGTTTCGGCGTGCGCCCGCAGTCTTAAAAGCATGTTTCCTGCATCGTCGTAACAGGCGTCGGCAAAGGAAAAAAGCGGATATTCGCACTCCGAGACGTATTTGTCCCGCAGCGCCGAAAGTGATTTGTATACGCTTTCGGAGGAAATATCGAGTTCCTCAGAGGAGATTTCGCCGCCGCTGTTTTTATATTCGAGCGTGAGTACGCCGTCGTCGCCGTATTTCGGGTTTATGCATGCCTCCGAAAGATTTTCGGTGTAAAGGCTTTTGAAATATTCCGCCAGTCCGATGAAAAGCTCCTTGTCGGCAAAGTAACGGTTTCGGGCGGCAGCATGCCCCGGGGAACAGGCGTTAAGCGTGAGCGTCAGGAATAACACTCCGAGCAGCGCTGTTATTTTCTTTAGCGTCATAATGTTTCTCCTTAATATAAAAAAGTATATCATCGGATATGGGAAATGTCAACAATTTCAAGGGCTTTAAAGCCGCATAAAACAGGAAATATTTTTTAAAAAACATATTGACAAGTCGGGATTATTATGATAAAATAATTAAGCCGCATGTGTAGGGCTTTTTTAAGTGCGTCACGCCGCCCTTTCCGTTTCGTCGGGAATAAACACAGCGAGTTTTATGAAAAGGAAGTATTATTATGTACGCAATTATTGAAACAGGCGGAAAGCAGTACCAGGTTAAGGAAGGCGACATCATCTTCGTTGAAAAGCTTGGTATCGAAGAAGGAGAAGTTAAGTTCGACAAGGTAGTTATGGTTGGCGGCGATAACGGTATTACAGTTGGCGCTCCCTACGTTGACGGCGCAAGCGTTAAGGCTGTTCTTCTCAAGAACGGCAAGGGCAAGAAGATTACAGTATTTACTTACAAGCCCAAGAAGAGTGTTAAGAGAACAAAGGGTCACAGACAGCCGTACAGCCAGGTAAAGATTGAAGCAATCAACGCTTAATAGAGGCTGAAATGATTAAGGCTGAATTTTTGAGATGTAACGGTGAATGTGTTGCGTTTTCCATAAGCGGTCACGCAGGAGCGGGAAGATACGGACAGGATATAGTCTGTGCCGCTGTTTCCTCTGCTGTTATGCTGACCTGCAATACCATCACTGATTTTCTTTACACCCCCTGCGACGTACGTTCGGAGGCAAATAAGGTTACATTGATAATTAAAGAGCCTGAAGGTGCTATGTCCATTGCGGCAAAGCAGGTGCTGGGTTCCTTTTGCAAGCATTTGCAGATTCTTGCCGAGGAAAGCAGCAAAATCGAAATTAAATTCAAGGATACCGTTTATCAGAAAGGAAAAAAATCATGATTAGATTAGATTTACAGTTTTTCGCTCATAAAAAAGGTGCGGGTTCTACAAAGAACGGCCGTGACAGTGAATCCAAGAGACTCGGTGCTAAGCGTGCAGACGGTCAGTTTGTTCTCGCAGGCAACATTCTCGTAAGACAGCGTGGAACACACATTCATCCCGGCAACAACGTAGGCATCGGTTCTGATGATACACTTTTTGCAAAGGTTGACGGACGTGTTAAGTTCGAGCGTCTTGGCAAGGACCGCAAGCAGGTTAGCGTATACGCTGAATAATTCACAAATGTTTAGGGCGGGAGAAATTCCGCCCGTTTTGTGTATATGGCATTTTTTGTTTGATGAAAGGATATGGATATGTTTGTAGATATAGTAAAAATTTCGATTAAAGCGGGCGACGGCGGCAACGGTGCAGTTTCCTTTCATCGTGAGAAGTATGTGAACGCAGGCGGCCCCGACGGCGGCAACGGCGGCAAGGGCGGAGATATTGTGTTCATGGCGAAGGACAGCCTTTCGACGCTTATAGATTTCCGCTACAAGAAAAAATACACGGCGCAGAACGGTGCTCCGGGCGGCGCACGCCGCTGCACGGGAAAATCTGCTCCCGATACGGTGATTTATGTTCCGAGGGGAACGATAGTCAGAGAAACGGAAACGGGCAGAATACTCGCCGATATTTCCGACGACAAGCCCGTAATAGTGGCAAAGGGCGGCAACGGCGGCAAGGGAAATATGAACTTTGCAACCCCGACAAGACAGATACCGAGATTTGCAAAGCCCGGCTACCCCGGCGAGCAGTTCGACGTAACGCTTGAACTGAAGCTCCTTGCGGACGTAGGTCTTGTAGGTTTCCCGAATGTCGGAAAATCAAGCCTCATAAGCGTAGTAAGTGCGGCAAAGCCCGAAATCGCAAACTACCATTTTACCACGATTACTCCCGTGCTCGGCGTAGTCAAGGTGAACGAGAAATCGTTTGTCATGGCGGATATTCCCGGACTTATCGAGGGCGCAAGCGACGGCGTAGGGCTTGGACATGCTTTTCTGCGCCATGTTGAACGCTGCCGTCTGATTGTGCATGTGGTTGACGTTTCGGGTATCGAGGGACGTGACCCCAAGGAGGATTTCGAAAAGATAAACGTTGAGCTTGAACGTTTTTCCGAGGAGCTTGCGGAAAGAAAACAGATTGTAGCCGCAAACAAGGCCGATATGGCGACCGAGGAGCAGATAGAGGATTTCAGAAAATTCATCGAAGAAAAGGGCTTGGAGCTGTTTGTCATTTCCGCCGCTACCACGCAGGGTACGCAGGAGCTTGTATCTGCCGTTGCGGAGGAGCTTGAGGAACTGCCGCCGATTATAAGATACGAGGCGCAGGCGCTTACTCCCGAGGACATCGACCGCATTAACGAGCAGAAGCATTTGTTCAAGGTCGAAAAAGCGGACGAACATTACTTTATTATTGACGCTCCGTGGCTTGCGCCAATCCTTTCGACGGTCAACATGGAGGACTATGAAAGCCTGCAGTATTTCCAGCGTGTACTGCGTTACAGCGGCATAATCGACGCACTTGAAGAAGCGGGCGTTGAGGAAGAGGATACGGTTGCTATCTACGACTTCGAGTTCAGCTATATGAGATAAAACACATCCGGAAAGAGTGATACTATGGAAAAAATGAGCGTGAGCGAGGCAAAGGCGCTGAGCCCGCTGACACTTGCATTTTTTGGCGACAGCGTATATGAGGTGCTTGTGCGGCAGAAAATAGTCATGCAGGGCAGCAAGCCGTCGCAGAAGCTCCATAAGGCGGCGGTAAGCAAGGTGCGTGCGTCGTATCAGTCGGCAGGCGTAGATCTTATCGAAAACATGCTGACCGAAACGGAGGCGGATATACTTCGGCGGGGAAGAAATGCCAACGGTATATCTGCGCCGAATTCCTGCTCGCCCCGTGAGTACAGGCGTGCAACGGCGCTTGAAGCACTGTTCGGCTTTCTGTATCTGGTGGGCGAAAACGAGCGTATGGAGCAGTTATTTGAGGTGATATACAATGGCGGAGAAAAAGAAACGGCTGCTGAATGTACTGATTGACATTCTTGTTATTTTTATCGGCTCGTGCGTGTATTCTGCGGGCGTGTATTTCTTCACGCAGCCCAACGGAATAGCTCCGGGCGGAGTAATAGGCATTGCGTCGATGATAAATCATGTTACGGGGATAAGCGTGGGTCTGCTTTACGGGCTTATAAACGTTCCTCTGGTTATTATCGGGTTTATTTTCCTCGGCAAAGGGATTATGCTGAGGACGATTTTTTCGGTCGTGCTGGTAACGTTCGTGACGGATTATTTCTTCGTTATGTTTCCCGTGTATACGGGGGATAAAATTCTCGCAGGCATATTCGGAGGATTGCTTATCGGCGCAGGGCTGGGAGTTATTTATCTCCGTGAGGGTACCACGGGCGGAATTGACATTGTAAACAAGATAATCAGCAAGGCGTTTCCGTTTGTGAAAATGAGCGCTATTATTCTCGCAGTTGACGCCGTTATCGTTACGGCTACCATAATTGTTTTCGGCAGTGTGGAATCAGGTCTGTATTCGATTATAGCCATTTATGCGGGCAGTAAAATGGTTGACGTTATTGTTTACGGTCTGACCGAGGGAAAGCTTGTGCTTATTTTTACGGACAAGGAGCAGGAGCTGAAACAGATTATCATAAACGAGTTCAACAGAGGAGCCACTCTCCTCGACGGCAAAGGCGCATACTCGGGCGCCCCGAAACAGGTTATCTGCTGTGCGCTCCGCAAGAACGAATATGTGCGGCTTCGTAAAACGGTGAGAAAAATCGACCCTGCCGCATTTATGATTACGACCACTGCGGGCGAGGTCGTAGGCGAGGGCTTTGTCGAATAATGCAACTTTTCCGTTATATGGAGGGTGTTATATATGTGCGTGCGTTTTCGTGCGGAAAGTCAATTTGAAAGGAATATGAGATTATGAAGATTTTGAAGAAGGCGGCGGTGCTTATGACTGCCGCAGTTATGGCGGTAACTGCTCTGACAGTGCCTGCGTCGGCCGCAAAGGTAAACAAGAAGCTGTGGCGCTCTATGTTTACAAAGCAGTACAATGCTATTGCGGTTGAGGCAACTGAAAACACAAAGCTTATGAACAAGCTGAAAAAGAACGAGCAGTACATTTATTTTATATCTGTTTCGGACGGAAACGACAGAGCCGACGTTACTCACCACAAGGGCGATAAGCCGAACAAGGCAATGCGTGAAACGGCTCTTGAGGCGAGAAGCAAAATCGACTGCGCACCTCTCTACGTCCGCCTTGACATAGTTGACGACATAGACGCTGTAACATACGGCGAGTTCAGAACAGAGGCGTCCAAGAAAAAGGAATGCTACTACCGCTACGGCATTGCGTTTGATGAAAACTTTGAAACCGCCTTGCTGGAGCAGGAGGTAAACGCAAACAATATCATTGAATACGAAACAGGCAAAATAATTCTTAAAAATCTTAACAAGTACCTGAAGAGCCAGGGGCAGGCAACGCTTTCCAAAATCCCCGAACAGCTTTACATATTTGACTGTGTTTCGTATTTCTGCGACGAAAACGGCGAGGTATACGAGCTTGAAACAGGCTACTATGACCAGGGCAGAAGAAAGGTCGAAGCCGACGCAGATTTTGTAAAGGAAATGACCGAAAACACAGGCGCATACCTTGCGGGGCTCATTGACGAGGACGGCGTATTTGACTACGAAAAGCACCCGATTGAGGGCGTGAGCGCCGACGATTACAACATTGTACGCCATGCGGGAACAGCATGGAACCTTATCCTTGAATACAGCATCAGCAGGGACAGAAGCCTTCTCGCTCCCATAAACCGTGCTATGGATTATATGGTTGAGAGAATGGAGTACGTTGGCGGAAAGGCTTATTTCCTTGACGATTACAGCCGTGCAAGCGCAGGCGGAAACGGTCTTGCTGCAGTTGCGTTTGCCGATTATGCACGCTACATAAACAAGAACAGATACAAGGACGTTGCGTATGCTCTCGGCGACAGTCTTATCGGCATGATGAACGACGACGGAAGCATAAATCATATTTATAAGTATAAGAACGGACAGGTTACGCTGACAAAGGCGTTCTCCTGTGTGTACTACGACGGAGAGGCGGCGCTTGCGCTTGCAAAGCTTTACACATCCTACGGCGAGCAGAAGTATCTTGATGCGGCGTGCAGCCTCGCAGACTATTTCATCGCAAGCAAGTACGACGACGGCTCAAATGTGCACTGGATTGCATACTCGATGAATGAGATAACAAAGCATGTGCCCGAGGTGAAATATTTTAAGTTCGGACTTAATCATATCGCTAAATACATGGAAACAATCGGAAAGAGCAAGACAAACTCCTCCGCACGCTATGAGGCGCTTGTTGCGTCGTTTGAAATGTACGACAGAATGAAGCAGAAGGGTATATATGTGAAATTTGATATAGAAAAATTGCTCGAAGCTATTGCAAAACGCACCGATTTCGGATATAATTACTATATGTTCCCCGAAGTTGCTATGTATTTTGCAAATCCGAATGAGATAATGTACGGCTTTGCTATACGAGAGGCGTCATTCAGAATGAGAATTGACGATACACAGCACTTTATGGGAGGATACTGCTCGTACTACAACAAT
>JAZNLN010000005.1:0-4641 GCA_045579125.1 Ruminiclostridium sp. | reverse complement strand
TTGCAATGCCTTGCGAAAAACTTTTGCGTGTTTGAGAAACGGACGTGCTTGTTTCTTGTCTAATAAAACTGTGGTCATGCCCCGTGCTAACGGACGTTTCTTTCCCCCATTTCTTGACGGGACAAGAAATGGGGCGAGGGGCAAGGCTTGTTCAAAAATAAATACTACCCTATCGGGGGACGAGCAGTCCCCTAACACTTACATAAAGACCAAAGAAAAAAACAGTCGACACAAAACGACACCGCCGTTTTAAAGCGGCGCAGTTATTGCAACTAAAACCAAAAAGGGGGATTATGGGGGAATTTTCCCCCAAAACACTCCCCCGCCCCCACATTTAGCCCATCCACTCCCAAAAAACAACATCATGTTGTTTTTTACATTCAAAAAAACATGATGACAATGTTTTTTATTTTTTTCCGCATTTCCCCGAATTTCGATTTTTTCCGACAGCAAACGGCTTTTATGAAATTATTTTTTTAAAAAAATATCGTCAAAAAGGAAAAAATAATTTCATAAAAAAATAAGGTGACGTTATTTTTTTAATTTTGCCGCTCGTTTTTAACCTAAAAATAACGGCATGGGAAATAGCCGAAAAATAATTCCCTTGATGTGTATTTTCGGACTTTTCAGCCCCGAAATGCGGAAAAACGGTCAAAAATGCCCCCAAAAAAGCCGAATCCCCGATGAAAAAACATCGTCACAATGTTTTTTTGATTACGGCGTGAGCCGTTCCGTTTTGCCCGCCGAAAACAGTATAAATTATTGACAACGCCCCTATAATAAGGTATAATATTATATTAGGTATAAACATTTTTAAGGACAGCAGGTGACAGCATGAGATACAGATGGGATAAAAAATTCCTTTATTGGGGCCTCACGGCGTTCCTCGTAATCGCCGCAAGCGCAATTTTCGTTGCGATTGTTTTCAACCTCGACGCAGTAGTCGGAGTCGTCGTTTCGGCGATAAATATTATCATGCCCGTTTTCTACGGAATCGCAATAGCATACCTGCTGACTCCGCTTGTGAACTTTTTTGAAAAGCGCTGGTTCAGTCCGCTGTTCAGACGGATAGCAACGATTGGCAGACGAAAAAAAGGCAGACGTGAGCGTGTAGCGAGAAAATCCCAGCACGAACACATCAAGTCCTTCGTAAAGCACCGCTCCGCACGAGTTGCGAGCATTATGCTGACGATGATTCTGCTGTTCGCTTTCCTCGTGGCTATCATCTGGCTGGTTGTGCCGCAGCTGTTCACGACAATAACCGAGCTTGCGAATAACATGCAGGGCTACGTCAACGAGGCGACTGCGTGGATAAATTCGACGCTGGAGCCGACGGAAACGGAAACGCTTGCGGAAAATGTGTTCGACTGGCGGAATATCGCCCTCGACATCCTCAACAGCGCAAGCACCTACGTTCAGGACTTCCTCAAAAATACGCTCCTGCCGCAGATGTCGAATATCGTCGATACTCTCTCGCAGGGTGTAATGACCGTTGTCGGAGCGACTCTGAACATCGTCCTCGGAATCGTAATCAGCATATATTTCCTTTACAGCAAGGAAGTTTTCTCGGCGCAGGTCAAAAAAGTCATCTACTGCGTTTTCTCCGTAAAGCACAGCAACACAATCCTCGACAACGCCCGCCACATAAACAAGACGTTCGGCGGCTTTATCTCGGGCAAGCTCCTCGACAGCCTTATCGTGGGAATGCTGTTCTTTATCCTGCTGACGATTTTCGACATTCCGTTCGCCCCGCTGGTCAGCGTATTCATGGGAATTACAAACCTCGTTCCGTATTTCGGCCCGTTCATCGGCGCTATCCCGAGCGCATTCCTTATCCTTATGGACGACCCGCTGAAATGCCTGTGGTTTATTATAATGGTAGTAGTGGTACAGCAGCTTGACGGAAACATCCTCGCTCCGAAGATAATCGGAGAATCGACGGGACTTTCAAGCTTCTGGGTAATATTCGCTCTCCTCCTCGGACAGGGAATATTCGGCTTTATCGGTCTTATTATAGGTATACCTCTCTTCTCGGTTGTATACTCGATTATAAGAGCGTGGGCTATATCCCACCTCAACAAAAAGGGCGTGCCGTCGGACACCGCCGAGTACACCGACATCTACACAATCGACGCCGAAACGCATATTCCCGTTTCGCTGTCGGGCGTGAACGCCGCCGAGGCACTTGCCGCACGGCAGGCCGAAAGAAAAAAGCGTGAAGAAAAAGCAAAAGCAAAAGAAGAAAAAAACAACAAGTAAGGAGTGGACATATGAATCTCGAAAAGCTGCGCCGTGACTACGGCAACGTACTCTGGGCGGGAAGAAAGTGCATACTCGGTATGCCGATTTCCTTTACCCGCTACATTATAACCGATACCTGCCTTTACACAAAAATCGGACTTTTCAACATAAAAGAGGACGAAATCGAAAATTACAGGATTTACGACAAGCGCATGTCCTTTACCTTCGGACAGCGTATCTTTGGCGTGGGCACGATTACGGTAATGTCCAAGGACGCAGACACGCCCGAAAAGCTGATAGTTTCCGTGAGGAAACCCCGTGAGGTAAAGCGGATACTCGACGAAGCCGTGAAGGCGGAGCGTGACAAGTACGCCGTAAGAGGCAGAGATATGGTCGGCGTGCATCATCTTGCCGGCGAATTCGACGCCGATGTTGACGGCGACGGAATTGTTGACAGCTGCGACCCCGAAATATAATAAAAAAGTGTTGACAAAACATGCTTTCAAGTATATAATATCAATAGCAGAAACAAAGGCGTTTCATTTGCATACTTATAGTATGCAGGTGATGCGTTTTGTTTTTTTATAACAGAAATAACACAGGAAAGGAACGTACTATGACAGAAAATATCGACGTTTCGGCAGTTTTCGGCTCAATGGTTTTCAACGAGTCCGTAATGCGGGCACGGCTCCCCAAGGACACGTTCAAGCAGCTTAAAAAGACTATCAGCAAGGGCACGCCCCTCGACTTCTCCATTGCGGAGGTTGTTGCGAGCGCAATGAAGGACTGGGCGATAGAAAAGGGCGCAACCCATTTCACGCACTGGTTCCACCCCATGACGGGCGTCACCGCCGAAAAGCACGACAGCTTTATCTCCCCCAATGCCGACGGCACCGTGATTATGGAGTTTTCGGGCAAGGAGCTTATCAAGGGCGAGTCCGACGCATCCTCTTTCCCCTCGGGCGGCATAAGAGCAACCTTTGAGGCGAGAGGCTACACCGCATGGGACCCCACGTCGTACGCATTTGTCAAGGACAGCACCTTATACATACCCACCGCTTTCTGCTCGTACTCGGGCGAGGCGCTGGACAAGAAAACGCCCCTGCTCCGCTCCATGGACGCACTTTCCGAGCAGGCTATCCGTATCCTCCGTCTTTTCGGCAACACGACGACGACCCGTGTAATCCCGACGGTCGGCGCAGAGCAGGAATATTTCCTTATCGACGAGGAGGTATTCAACAAGCGCAAAGACCTCATTTTCACAGGCAGAACGCTTTTCGGCGCCGCAGCGCCCAAGGGTCAGGAGCTTGAGGACCACTACTACGGCACGATAAACCGCCGTGTTTCGGATTATATGAAGGACCTCGACAAGGCATTATGGGAGCTCGGTATTCCCTCGAAAACAAAGCACAACGAGGTAGCGCCGGGTCAGCACGAATGCGCCCCCATTTTCTCCTCCGCCAACATCGCCGCCGACCAGAACCAGCTTATGATGGAGCTGATGAAGAAGGTAGCGAAAAAGCACGGTATGGTGTGCCTGCTCCACGAAAAACCCTTTGCGGGCGTGAACGGCTCGGGCAAGCACGACAACTGGGCGCTCTCGTCAAGCGACGGACAGAACCTGCTCGACCCGGGCAGCTCTCCGCTTGAAAATGCGCAGTTCCTGACGTTCCTTGCGGCGGTAATCAAGGCTGTTGACGAATACGCCGAGCTGCTCCGTCTGACGGTTGCGACGGCGGGCAACGACCACCGCCTCGGCGCACAGGAAGCGCCCCCCGCCATAATCTCGGTATTCCTCGGCGAGGAGCTTACCGACGTAATCGACGCTCTCGTTTCGGGCGGCACGGTTGAGGATAAGCACACCCAGTTCGATATAGGCGTGTCCCAGCTCCCGACCTTCCCCAAGGACACCACCGACAGAAACAGAACATCTCCGTTCGCCTTTACAGGCAACAAGTTCGAATTCAGAAGCGTCGGCTCCGCTCTGAACATTGCGGGTCCGAACATCATACTCAACTCAATCGTCGCAGAATCCCTCCGCCGGTTCGCAGACGAGCTTGAGGGCAAGGCTGATTTCAACAAGGCTCTGAACGACCTGCTCAAAAAGACGTTCACAAAGCACAAGCGGATTATTTTCAACGGAAACGGCTACGACGAGGCGTGGATAGCGGAGGCAAAGCGCAGAGGTCTGCCCAATCTCCCGACTGCGGTTGACGCCCTGCCCCATTTTGAGGACAAGGAAAACATTGAAATGTTCGTCCGCCACAAGGTATTCAGCGAGGTCGAGGTACACTCCCGCACCGAAATACTCATCGAAAACTATGTAAAGGTTATAAGCATTGAGGCGATGACTGCGATTGACATGGCGAAGCGCCAGATTCTCCCCGCAGTTATGAAATA
>JAZNLN010000004.1:0-6197 GCA_045579125.1 Ruminiclostridium sp. | reverse complement strand
ATGTCCAAGGATTGTAGCACGGCTCTCAACGCCTGTTGCTTCTTCAATCTGCTTTGCGATTTCCTGCGCATTGCCGATACCTTCAGAAACTACAACAATAAAGTGGTGTTTGCCGGTTGTATGAGTTGTGTTGATTTTATTAGCAATGTCGTCAAGGTTGTAAGGAACTTCCTTTGTAATAATTGCAATAGCGCCGCATGCAATACCTGTGTTAAGAGCTATAAATCCTGCATTTCTGCCCATAACCTCAACTACGGAACAGCGGTCATGCGAGTTAGCTGTGTCACGAAGCTTGTCAATGAGCTCCATAGCTGTATTCATTGCTGTATCATAGCCTATTGTGTATTCTGTCATCGCAATATCATTATCTATTGTTCCGGGAAGACCGATGCAAGGAATACCCATTGCAGAAAGGTCAGCCGCACCTCTGAACGAGCCGTCGCCGCCGATAACAACGATACCTTCAATTCCGTTTTCAATGCATGTCTGTCTTGCCTTTTCAACGCCTGCTTTTTCCTTGAATTCTACACAACGTGCAGTGTAAAGGAATGTACCGCCACGCTGAATAATATCCGAAACACTTCTTTCGTCAAGCTTGCGGATATCTCCGTTGATAAGTCCGTTGTAGCCTCTGTAAATGCCCACAACTTCCATACCCATACTGATAGCAGTTCTTACAACCGCTCTTGCAGCAGCATTCATGCCGGGAGCATCGCCGCCGCTTGTTAAAATGCCAATCTTTTTCATACACTTGCCTTCCTTTTCGTCATAGTGATACAATTATCAACATATCTATTTTACCCAATTTGTCAAATCACGTCAAGCTATTTTTATGCTTTTTAGCTTTATTTAACAAGAATATTACTTTTTCCACAAATTTTTGATAAATTTTCAATCAATTCTGTTGTAATATTTACACCATCTATTCCTTTTGGCTTCATAACAGCTTTGGTATCACTAAAACACATTCTAACTTTCTGTTCTCCTCGATTATCGGAAAGAACAGCAGAAACTTTACCGATAATATCTATATCAGTTGATTTCACATTGATAAACAGCGACTTGTATTCATTGTCTGACCCAATACGTTCTGCATCCTCAATAGAATTTATTAAAATCTTCGGGTTATCCCCTTCCTTTGATGGAGCAGAAACTGACCCGCAGATGATAAGAATTCTGCCGAGCGTCAGAATATCCTTGTATTTTTCATATAAATCATTGAAAACAACACCTTCAATAAGACCTGACGAGTCCTCAAATTCAGCAAAAACTATTCTTTTCCCGGTTTTTGTCATGTGCTGCTTTAAATCTGAAATCATTGCAATAATTTTTATATTTGATTTTTCTGAAAATTCTCGTTTACTTTCTGAATAACCTGAAATTATCTGCGATATTACGGGTAATTTCTGTTTACTGATATAAGATTTGTATTTGTTTACAGGATGACCCGAAATAAATAAACCGATAGCCTCCTTTTCCATCTGCAAACGCTGCGTTTCCGTAAAATCTGCAACATCAGGCATTTTATAATCATCGTTTTCGGTTATATTTCTGTCAGCACTGAAAAAATTAAGCTGACCCTCGATATTACGTCCGATTTCTCCGTTGTAAGAAGAAAGAATATTCTCATAACTCAAAATCATCTGACGGCGATTATGCCCTAAATTGTCAAGCGCACCCGACTTTATCAACGCCTCAACAGAACGTTTGTTCATATCCTTGCCCGCAAGTCTTCTGCAAAAATTCGAAAGAGAAGTATATTTACCGTTTCGTCGGTTTTCAATAATACTGTTTATACTGTTTCTTCCGATATTTTTTATGGCAAGCAAACCAAACCTGATGTTGTCACCTTCTATTGTAAAGCCCAATCCGCTCTTGTTGACATCAGGCGGAAAAAGCTTGACTCCGTTCTGGGCAAGCCTGTTGCTGTACTCAACAATCTTACCCATCGAATCCATAACACTGGTCATCATCATCGCCATATACTCTTTGTAGTAGTAGCAACGCAGATATGCGGTCTGGTAAGCAAGATAAGCGTAAGCGGCGGCGTGGGATTTATTGAAAGCATAAGCCGCAAATGATGCCATTTCATCAAATATTTCATTTGCTATATTTCTGTCAACACCGTTTTTTTCAGCTCCGTCAACAAAAAAACATCTCTCTTTTTCCATAATCTCAGGCTTTTTCTTTGCCATAGCACGCCTTACAAGGTCAGCTCTGCCATACGAATATCCTGCTAATTTTCTGCAAATCTGCATAACCTGTTCTTGATATACTATACACCCATAGGTTACATCAAGTATATCCTTCAACAACGGTGATTTATATTTTATCTTATGCGGATTCTGCTTGTTATCAATGTATTTCGGAATTGACTGCATGGGTCCGGGGCGATAAAGGGAAATAGCAGCAATTAAATCCTCTATCGACTGCGGTTTCATGCGTTCAAGCATGCTGGTCATACCTGCGCTTTCAAACTGAAAAACTCCGTCTGTCCCTTTGTTCGAAAGCATTTTAAAAATATTTTTATCGTCAGTGTCAATATTATTTATGTCGAACCCGGGATTACTTTCACGGATAAGCCTGCATGTATCATCTATAACTGTAAGATAACGAAGACCAAGAAAATCCATTTTCAGAAGTCCAAGACTTTCAAGCGTCCCCATTGTATACTGTGTCACAACACTGCTGTCGCTTTTACACAAAGGAACATACTCCTCAACAGGCTCTCTTGTTATTACAATTCCCGCCGCATGCATAGAAGAATGACGAGGCATTCCCTCTATTTTCTGAGCGGTTTCTATCAGTCTGCGAACTTCCGAATCCTCGGCTATCATTTTACGAAGCTCTTTTTCCTTTTCAATAGAGCTTTCTATCGTTTCGCTCCCCGAGGAATGAACAAGTCTTGCTACACTGTCAACCTTTGTATAGCTTAATCCCATTACCCTGCCCGTATCTCTGACAGCAAGCTTTGGAGCCATTGTTCCGAACGTAATTATCTGCGCAACATGATCTGCGCCATATCTTCCCGAAACGTAATCTATTACTTCCTGACGTCTGTTATAGCAAAAATCCACATCAAAATCAGGCATGCTTACTCTTTCGGGATTCAGGAAACGCTCAAACAGAAGATTATACCTTATAGGGTCTATTGACGTTATTCCAAGCGCATATGCACAGATACTTCCGACTCCTGACCCTCTTCCGGGACCGACGGGAATATTTTTTGAACGTGCGTACGAGATAAAATCTGCAACAATAAGAAAATAATCAACATAACCCATTTTTTCGATTACGGATATTTCATACTCTGCACGTTCGGCTATTTCGGCCGTAATACCCGCTCCGTAGCGCTTTCTTAATCCGTCGGATACCATTTTTTTGAAATAAGCCGGATTATCGCTGCATCCGTCAATTTTATAATATGGGAGCTTTGTTACACCGAATTCAAACGACACGTCGCACATATCGGCAATACGAACAGTATTCTCTATTGCCTCGGAAGGAAAAAGTTCTGCCATTTGTTCGCCCGACTTTATATAAAACTCGTCTGTTGGCATAAACATTGAATTTTTATCATCGAGAGTTGTATTTGTGGAAATACTCACAAGAACACGCTGTGTCAGCGCATCATCCTTTGTAATGTAATGCGCATCATTTGTTGCGGCAACAGGTATCCCTGTTTCACGGGAAAGACGCAGTAAATAAGGCAGTATCTCCTTCTGGGCTGTAATATCGTGATTCTGAAGTTCAATATAATAGTTGCCGTCTCCGAATATATCACGGTATTCAAGAGCTCTTTTTTTTGCCTCATCATACAGACCCATGCTTAACAGCTTAGGTATTTCTCCCGCAAGACAAGCCGAAAGACAAATTAGTCCATTATGATATTTTTTTAGCGTTTCAATATCACATCTTGGTTTTCCGTAAAATCCGTTAATATTTGAATCCGAAACCAGCTTTATAAGATTATTGTATCCCTCATTGTTTTTGCATAGCAGAATAAGGTGATAAGGTGTTTTATCTACTCCGAAATCCTTGTCAAAACGTGACCTCGGCGCAACATACACTTCGCACCCTATTATTGGCTTTACGCCTTGCAGCATGCATTCGTTATAGAACTCAACAGCTCCGTACATCACGCCATGGTCGGTTATAGCAACCGCTTTCTGACCAAGTTCTCTGCAACGTGCAACAAGCCCCTTGATACGGCATGCACCGTCCAAGAGGCTATACTCTGTATGAACATGTAAGTGAACGAAATCAATCATAGTCGTTCCTCAACTCATCTGCTATTTTTGATATTTTTTCAAACCTGTGATATACGCCGCTCCTGCTGATTGCAGGTGTGATAAGCTTTCTGATTTCATTCAGCGAAATATCGGGATTATTCAATCTTATTTCCGCCGCCGCACGAAGTTCGTCATTCAGATAATCAAGACCTTTTTTCTTAATAATCAGCTGAATATCATCAAGCTGTTTCTGTGCCGCATTTACCGTTTTTTCAATGTTCGCAGCCTCGCAGTTAACTGCTCTGTTGATATTATTTCTGACATCCTTGACTATCTTTGCGTTCATTATATCCATCGCACCTATCATTGCGCCGATATACGTCATAAAATCGCTTATGCTCTCGCTTTCCTTGCAGTAAAGAAACGGCTGTCCATTTCTCGATGAAAGCTTCATCGGTATACCGTGCTCGTTTATAACAGAGCATAATCTGCCGCATTTTTCTTTATCGGGAAGCGAAAGCTCAAGGTGATATCTTGCATTGGGGTCGCTGATAACGCCGCACGAAAGATAAACACCTCTTAAAAAAACGCCGAGATTTGAGTCGCTGCCGCATAAAATCTCGTCTGTGTCCGCTTCACTGGTCAAAGGCTCATCAGACATTATCATATATATACGGGTTTTACGTTTTATCTGCTCAACAGAGTATATGCTTGATTTATAAAGCAGTTTTTTGGCGAACTGAAAAAAATCCTCCGACTCGGTGCATATGAGATTATTCTGTTTCAATCCGTAAATTATACCCGCAAGCAGTATATCTTTCTGTTTTTTGGGAACAGAAAGGTCGCAAAGTTCTTTTTTAATATTACTGTTAAACGACATATTATTTGCTTATATCACGGTGCAGAGTTCTTACCGTGTAATTTTTTTCCTTTAAATGCGAAAACATATTTTCCGCAAATGTAACGCTTCTATGTTTTCCTCCCGTGCAGCCGAAAGCGATGACAAGCTGACTCTTGCCCTCGGAGATATACTGCGGAATAAGAAAATCTATCATATCAAAGAGTTTATCCTTGAAAATGACAGAATTTTCCCCTTTCATGACGTAATCCCTTACTTCTTTATCAAGGCCTGTTTTATGCTTTAACTCGGGAACATAAAAAGGATTTGGCAGACATCTTACATCAAACATCAGGTCGGCCTCGTCGGGAACACCGTACTTGAAACCGAATGATATACAGCTTATAAGCATGGTCTGGCTCACGTCATCAAGGAAAAGATTAAGTACATTCTCCTTTAAAACCGACGTCGACATCAGACTTGTGTCAATGTAATAATCAGCCTTTTCCCGTATAGGCCGTAACATATCAAATTCTGCCGAAATCGCTTTATCTATGTCGTTATTGGAAATATCGGCAAGAGGATGCTTTCTTCGTGTTTCCTTATATCTTTTTTTGACAACTTCGTGGTCTGCGTTCACAAACAAAACCTTTACCGTAATCCCCTTTTCACAAAGATCGGCAATATTCTCCTCAAGGTTGAAAAAGAAAGAGCCGCCTCTGATGTCGATAACAATAGCAACTTTTTTTATAGATTCGTTATCTGCACATATTTCCGCAAATTTCGGCAGCAGCTGCGGCGGCATATTATCAATACAAAAATAACCTATATCCTCAAGGTAATTAACCGCACAGGATTTTCCCGAACCCGAAACACCCGTTACAATTACTATTTCCATACAGCGCCTCCTTCACATTTTATTCGAATATTCTGACCTCGCATTCAAGCATGACGCCCGAATCCTCGTACACCTTTTTCTTCACTCCGTCAATGACCGTCATAACATCATTAAACGTTGCGTTTCCTTTATTAACAACAAATCCGCTGTGTTTTGTGCTTACCTCTGCGTCACCACAGGAAAAACCCTTTAAACCGCCTGCGTCAATAAGCCGAGCGGCAAAATCTCC
>JAZNLN010000003.1:0-6200 GCA_045579125.1 Ruminiclostridium sp. | reverse complement strand
TTTCAATTTTTTTGAAAAATTTTTGATTTTCTTTCTCAAACCTTCTTCAAACCCGCTTGTCCAAAGGCTTCGTGCGTCCACCCCTCTTTGGGAGTGCTTGCTTATTATATCACCTATCTCTCCCTTTGTCAAGCGGTTTTTTCACTTTTAATCGCTTTCGGCAGTTTGTACCAAAACAACTCTCCGCAAAACAAAGTTTTATCAGCAAAATTATGTTTAAATCATCGCCGCCGTATAAAAACCTTAAATAAAAAAACTTTACATCATTAAAAAATCGTGATATAATTATAGGAGACAATGCTGCTTAAAAATTTAAGTGGATAGTTTTCAGAGAACACATTGCTATAACCGTAAAAAATAAAAAATTATGGGCAAAAAAATTGTCATTTTTTCACATTGCAAAAAATACCGCAAAGTGATAGACTAAACCTTGTGCGCAAATGCACGAAAAATACATATATTAAATATGTATAAGAAATGAGGTTATCGAAATGGCATCACAAATAGTCGCCGCAGTTATTTTTGTAGCAATGTTCATTCTTATTGTAATAGACAAAATCGAACGGCATTATGTCACGCTCGGCTGCGGAGTACTTACACTGGCGCTCGTATTCGGTCTCTGTATGCAGAGCGGCGACGCAGTGGTACAAACGCTGAACTTCAGCAGCATCATACAGACCGACTTCTGGTATCACACAGGAACCGCCGCCGAATCTGCCCCCGGTATCAACTGGGAAACCATCATCTTTATCGCAGGCATGATGATAATGGTAGAGGGCATGGCGAGAGTAGGATTTTTCCGCTGGCTCTGCATGCTGATTGCAAAGCTTGTTAAATGCAAAACTATTCCTATATTCATAACATTTATGATTATGTCGGGCATTCTCGCAATGTTTATCGACAGCATTACCGTTATCCTCTTCCTCGCAGCGGTCACTGTCGAGCTTGCACAGCTCCTTAAATTCAATCCCGTACCCATGATTCTTTCCGAGGTATTCTGCGCAAACCTCGGCGGCAGCGCAACAATGTGCGGCGACCCGCCGAACATAATCGTAGGCACATCCCTCGGCTACTCGTTTGCCGATTTCATCTGCAATACGGGCGTAATGGCAGGCGCCGGTATGATTGTCGCAGTTATTTATTTCTACCTGTTTTTCCGCAAGGATTTAAGCAAGAGCTACGGCGAGCCTATCGACCCGAGCAAATTCCCCGCTCCGTCCGAGGCAATAAAGGATAAAAAAGGCTTTATCATAAGCACAATTATATTCCTTACAGCTGTTGTGCTCCTCGTGACTCATGCACAGACAGGTCTTACGGTTTCAGCAATCGGACTTTTCATATCGGTAGTCACTATCGCAACCGCACCAAGACATATTCCCGAAATAATGAAGGGCGTGGATTATAAGACTATCCTTTTCTTTGTCGGTCTGTTCATAGTAGTTGCAGGACTTGAGCACACGGGCGTTCTCGAACTCGTGGCAAAGGCAATAGGCGACATCAGCAACGGAAACGTAGTGCTTATGCTTGGTATCATTATCTGGGTTTCGGCCATTGCAAGCGCATTCGTTGACAATATTCCTTTCGCAGCAACAATGATTCCGATTATCAAAGCACTCTCAATTTCACAGGGCGTTGAGCTTTCTACTCTCGCATGGGCTCTTTCCATGGGTACAGATATAGGCGGCAGCGCTACTCCTATCGGAGCTTCTGCAAACGTAGTAGGCACCTCGGTTGCCGCAAAGCAGGGCTACCCCATCGGCTGGGGCAAGTACTGCAAGGCGTGCGCACCCGCAACAATTATTGTGCTGGCTATATGCACAGTGATTATATTCGTTAGGTATTTATAAGATTAAGGAGGTCGTCATGAAAAAACAACTGATAATTTCAATCGGCAGAGAATACGGCAGCGGCGGTCATGCTATTGCGAAAATCTTATCCGAGAAATTCGGAATACCATTGTACGACCACAATCTCCTGGACGAAATTGCGGCCGACAAAAACATAGCAGCGCACGAGCTTAAACAATACGACGAGGCTCCAAAAAAACACCTCTGGGCACGCTCTGTAAAGGGCTACAACAATTCGCCCGAGGAAAATGTCGCATACCTGCAGTTCAACTACATGCAGAAAATGGCGGACGATGGCAAATCCTTTGTGATAGTAGGCAGATGTGCCGAATATGCACTCAAGGAATGCCCTGCACTGATTTCAATATTCGTTCTCGCCGACAGAAAAACGAAAATCGAACGAATCTGCAAGGTAAGAGGCATGACCAAGGAGCAGGCGGCAGCAGCAATGTACCGCCACGACAAACACAGAAAATCATATCACAATTATTACTGCGAAAACAAATGGGGCGACTCACGAGGCTACGAGCTTTCCGTAAACAGCAGCAAGCTCGGCGTCGAACGCACAGCGGAAATAATTGAGCTTTATATCAGAAAGCGCATTGAAGATATGTAAGCAGAACAGCCGACAGACGGCGCTATAAAACAATTTTAACTCCGCAGTTCAACCGCTGCGGAGTTAATTATTATTTTGGTTATTTGTTTTTTCTGTATTTCATTCCTGTAACGAAACATAAAAAGGGTATCCTCGCACATATTTCCGAGCAGATAAATGTCACGGAATATGGCAGAATTACGCTGCCCATAAAAAGCACAAACGTATTGTTTCCGGCCATTTCATACAGCAGATACTGAACCACGACAACCCATATGAAATGCCATATGTAGAACAGGAATGACCTTTTGGCCATATAATCCGAAACCTTACCTTTAAAATTCAGACGCCTTTTTGCAAGTCCTATCAGTGCAAGCAACATAAACCATTCCGACACATATCTCACTGCTGTATTAAGGTAATCGGGCTCGTGACTGCACCACAGGAAAAAATACACATTAAGGAGCGACGCCGCAAGGCCGACGGCCAGCGTTAAATATCTGTATTTCTCCGCACTGTCAGTCGTCCTGTCGTCAGAAAACACGAAATAACCGAGCAGAAAAAGATATGTATACTCCGCAAAGCTTTTCCCGCTGACAGAAAGTATTTCACTTAAAATCGGCAATGGCAGTCCAAGAGAAACAACCACGACGAAAGGCATTGCTTTCGGTGTTTTTTTAAGCTTGTTTTTTAAAAGCGTGAGCGGACCGACAGTTACAGCCGAAATCACAAACAGATACAGGCAAAACCAGAACTGTCCGAACGAAAAGCCGCCGTCTGCGCCCGTAAGGTCGGTAAATCGAGTAAAAAATATGCTGTAATGCTCAAAAAAACTTCCGTCGTACGAATAGTTGAATTTATCTCCAAGCCAGCACATCACAGGCATAAGCACCAGCGTACCGAACGCAAGCGGCACAAGAAGCCGTTTTGCTCTTTCGCAGAGATATTCACCCGCTGTACGTTTTTTCAGCGCATAGCTTGTACTTATACCCGCAAGCAAAAATAAAAGCGGCATAAAAAACGGGCTGAAAAATACAATAACGCCGCTTATAAATCTGTCGCTCTCAAAATAAATATAGGCAGGCTCTCCCCAGCTGTTCCATGCCATTGCAGCATGATACGGAATAAGCACCAGGAGTATCAGCCATCTTAAATTATCAATATAATGCTTTCGCATGCTTGTTTCCATAACCGTCACCTAAAGCTCTTATTTTTCGCCCATCACTGAATCGAGTATAGCAAATACACAATCAAAAGTCAATGCTTCATGCGTGAGCGAAAATGAATTTCCCGTATCCCGCTTTTTATCCGAGCTCAATCTCTGATAAAAGACTTATCTTTTTCGAATGCTTTCGAGCAATCCGAAACAAACCGCTCAACCCTCATGTGCAGGTCATATTTTTCCCGTAGTTCAATAATTCTTTGCATCATCGGCGTTTCGCGATGCCTGTCAAGCGCCTCCTGATTTGTCCAGCTTTCAATCAGAAGAACGGTCTGACTATCGTCCATCGGATAAAAATACTCATATTTCAGATTCCCGTCCTCGGAGCGTATCTCGTCCACTATGCCGCTTGAAACCATTTCTTCCGCAAACTTTCTTGCATTTCCGTTTTGTCCGTGATAATATATATTGATTGTAATTGCCATTTGCTTGCTCCTGTCGGGTTTTATTATATTATAAATATTTTTGCTCGCTTCGTTTGCCTCATTGCTTCGCAAAAAACGGCACCAAACTTACAGATAAAATAAAAAGCCCGATTAGACATCGAGCTTTTTCATGGTCGAGATGACAGGACTTGAACCTGCGGCCTCTGCGTCCCGAACGCAGCGCTCTACCAAACTGAGCCACATCTCGTTATCCGATTTCTCGGATTATTAAATTTTATGCACCGTACTGTGCACGGTAGTTTTTCATTGCCTCAAGATATTCCTTGCCCTCAACAACTCCGTTTTCGATTGCTTCGATTATATCGTTGATGTTTACGATGGAATAAATGTTGATTCCGAATTCGGAGCTTACTTCCTGAACTGCGGATTTGTCTGTATTGAGACCCTTTTCCATGCGGTCAACCTGAATAACCATACCCGCAACAGTTACATCTGCCGCAGCCTTGAGCTTGGGAAGAACCTCACGGAGCGCCTTACCGGATGTCATTACGTCTTCGATAATAACTACCTTTTCGCCGTCAGCAAGCTGCTTGCCGACAATCATTCCGCCTTCGCCGTGGTCCTTTGCCTCCTTGCGGTCAAAGGAATAATTCACGTCAATTCCGAACTTGTTGTAAAGAGCTGTCGCAGTTGCAACCGCAAGAGGAATGCCCTTATATGCAGGTCCGAAAAGCGTTTCGAACTCAATACCGTTATCATGAATGCACTCTGCATAGAATTCTCCGAGCTTTGCAAGCTGTGCGCCTGTGTTGTAGTTGCCCGAGTTCATGAAGTAGGGGGAAATTCTGCCGCTCTTGAGGGTGAATTCTCCGAATGTAAGAACGCCGCTGTCAACCATAAACTTGATAAAACTTTCTTTATAAGTCATAATATCACCATCCGCACAATATATTCCTGCAACGATAATAATGATACCATATAACAAAGGAAAAGTCAAGGGGTAAAAATAAAAATTAAAAAAAATTCAAAAAAATGTATTGACAATTCCGAATAAACATGGTATACTTATAAAGCTGATTTAATACTTATGGAAAGATGGCTGAGTTGGTCTAAAGCGCACGATTGGAAATCGTGTAAGCGCTAATACCGCTTCAAGGGTTCGAATCCCTTTCTTTCCGCCAGATAGAAACCCTGTAAACGCTGTTTACAGGGTTTTCGTTGTCTTATCCCGAGCAATGCTCCCAAAAACGAAAGGTACAGTACATGATTATTCTGATAACAGGCGCCTCGCACACAGGCAAAACAACGCTCGCTCAAAAGCTGCTCGAAAAATATAAGTACCCATACCTCTCCCTCGACCACCTGAAAATGGGGCTGATACGGAGCGGACAGACAGAGCTCACCCCGATGGACGACGATAAGCTGACCGATTATCTGTGGCCGATAGCGAGGGAAATAATCAAAACTGCCGTCGAAAACGAACAGAATCTTATCGTTGAGGGCTGCTACATACCATTTGATTGGAAAAACAGCTTCGACGACGAGTACTTGCCGCATATACGGTACATCTGCCTCGTTATGAGCGAAAAATACATAAAAGATAATTTCGGCGCAATAAAAAAATACGCCGACGTAACGGAAAAACGCCTTGACGATTCGTGCCTCACGTCGGATTATCTGCTGTCGGAAAATCGGAGAATTCTGAACGAGTGTATAAAAAACAATGCCGAATATCTGCTGATTGACAGCGAGTACAATGTCGATTTCAACATATAACCGCATCAAAAAAGCACCCTTGACGCTTCAAAGGTGCTTTTATTTTTTAGCAAAAACCGCCGTCTACGCCGAGAATCTGACCCGTTACAAACCGTGCCTTCGCAAGGTATAGAGCCGCTTCGGCAACCTCCTCGGGCGTGCCTGTCCTGCACAGGGGCGTGCAGTCCTTCAGCTCCTGCATTTCTTCGTCGGACAGATGTCCGTTCATTGGGCTTTCGATAACCCCGGGGGCTATGCAGTTCGCCGTAATCCCCGACGGACCCACCTCCTTCGAAAGCGCCTTTGTGAAGCCGATAACTCCTGCCTTTGCGGCTGAATACGCCGCCTCGCACGAGGCTCCGTATACTCCCCACACGGAGGAGATATTGATAATG
>JAZNLN010000002.1:0-3218 GCA_045579125.1 Ruminiclostridium sp. | reverse complement strand
CAGAATAAAAAAGCGCCGCATAATACGGGATTATCTTCGGGGGCTCGGCAGCTCGGAGCCGCAGGGCCGCAGAGTACGGCCGAAGTATGTTCTTATTGCGGTTATAGCTGCCTGCCTGCTTCTTACGGGCTTCGGCGTGCTCACGCTTCTCAACGGCTTCAGAGTAACCGACTACGGCACACATTCCCTGCTTTACAACTTGGATGACATGTCGAACGCACCGCAGACAATAGAAAAGAAATTTTATATTGATATGGATATGAGCGGGTATGAAATGGAGATATTAACAGAAGACAACGATTATCACTATTTTGTTGTATATACAAAAGAGGATATAGTAATATCTATAATGCAATCCGCTTTACAGTCCGCTGATGTCACAAGACTAAATACAGAAAACGCCATTGTTGAACCATCACCTGCTAATATAAATAATTGGAACGGCGTTTATTTTCAAAACCACGGCGGAGGTCATATCTTTATATTTAACACAGGGGAATATTTAATTGAATATTTAAGCAATTTGCCTAAATCAGAGTTGGAAAATATAGTAAAATCAACAAAATGGACTATAATATGAAAGGAGCGCCCTATGCTTTCCGTATATCTTTCAATGCTCGGGACGGACGAGGAAAAGGAAACCCTTACCCGTTTGTATAATAAATACGAGCAGCTTATGTACCGCACCGCATTCGGGATTTTGCGCAACAGGCACAACGCCGAGGACGTAGTTCACGATGCGTTTATGCGGATAATTAAAAATTTTTCAAAATTTTATTTCGATTTTGATATAAAAACCGAGGCGTTAGTTGTTATTATAGTAAGGAACCTTTCTTACAATCTGCTGAAAAAGGAGAAAATCCGTGCCTCGGAGGACCTGACGGAGTATATTGCGGAGGACAGAGCGGCGGAAAACGAATACCGCCGTCTTGAAAATCTCTCCGCAAAGGAGCTTATCGAAACGCTCCCCGACGAGCTGAAAGAGGTAATCGTTCTTCGGTTTATACATGAGCTTGACGTAAAGACTATTTCCGCCTCGCTCGGGCTTGCCGAACAGACGATTTACGCCCGAATCCGCAGGGCAAGAGAAAAGATGAAGGAATACATAGACAGAACGGAGAATTCAGATGAGGAAATTAAGCAAAAATGACGAGCTGTTTCTTTATGCGGTAACAGCCGACGTACCGCAAGCGCCGAGGCATATTTTTTCTCTCGGTTACAGAATAAAAAAGCGCCGCATAATACGGGATTATCTTCGGGGGCTCGGCAGCTCGGGGCCGCAGGGCCGCCGCATACGGCCGAAGTATGTTCTTATTGCGGTTATCGCCGCCTGCCTGCTTCTTACGGGCTTCGGCGTGCTCACGCTTCTCAACGGCTTCAGAGTAACCGACTACGGCACTCATTCCCTGCTGTATCTTTCGGAGAATATATCGAACGCACCGCAGACAATAGAGAAAAAGTTTTATATTGATATGGATACGAGTGGGTATGAAGTTAATATAGTCTCTGATTTATATTATCAATATTGGATAGAATACCGAAAAGGCGATGAATATTTTTCAATACAGCAAGACATATGTGAATTATACGATGCCGCACGGATTAGGCTTAACACAGAAAATTGCCTCACAAAGCCAACTCCTGTTAATATTGACAGCTGGAAAGGAGTTTATTATCAAACATTTAACGGAGGACATACTTTTATCTTAAATACTGGAGATTACATAATCACATGCTTGTCAAATTATGATAAAAAATCAACAATAAATATGTTGAAAATGACGAAATTCAAATAAAAATAAAAAAATTTTAAAAATTCATCATAAAAATCATAATTCATATTGTTTTTATTTACAGAAGGAGGTGAAAATATGCTCAAAAAAATAGTAACTGTAATAATGATTTTTGCTTTGATGCTTTCTCTGCTAACAGTAAACATATCAGCTTCGGATATAGCTGTTTGTGACTTATCCGCCGCTACAAAATCATCAACGATTTTAATTTCAAATAATACAGCAAATTGACTTAGCTCGTATTTTGATAACCAAAAAGCAAAAAGCATTAAAATCGAACAATCGCTTGAAAAGCATTCTTTCCTGTGGGTCTGGGAAAAGGTCGGCGGAGCGTGGACAAAAAGTGCGTCCAACACAAGCTCCCTCTCCCTCTCTAACACAAAAACAGGGCTTTCGGGCGGAACGTACAGAGTAAAAACCGTTTTCACCGTCACAACCTCGGACGGCAGATGGAACCATATCGGTAACGGCACGATTCGGATATACATACAATAATTGGCGTAAATCATATTACGCTTCTTGAGAAAGGATATTTCCATGAAAAAATTTTTAAGCATTCTTACATCATTGTTAATTACTGCGGCGGTGCTGTGCTCAACAGCCGCAGCCGAAACCTATGTGCATACCGATTTGTATAAAAGCGAACATGAAAGCACTCTTATTAAATTCAGCAAAGAAAGCCTTGAAAAAGCAATTAGTTACTACAAAGAAGAAATGATTTATCCAGGAATTTACGGAGCTTATTTTTTCGGAGATCTTTTCAGCGTTAAGCTCAGCAGCTTAAGCCGAGACAGAATTCTTACTTTCAAAAAAACTCCCGGTAAATTTGTCGAGGATCAGTTCTTTGCTATCGACATATACACTTCAGATTACAAAAAATATGTTACATTGTTTGATATTGCCGATCGCACAACCTTTACAACAATGGAGCTTACCGCCGATATTCCCGAGGACAGCGAAATAGTTTTCGCTTTATTCCGTTATCAAGGCTACGAATATGAAGACCACAACGTTGAAATCAAAAATTACAAATGCACCGAGGGTTGGAATAAAATAATGGGAAAAGATTATTATGTTTATCCCGACGGCACCCTCGCAACAAAATCCACAATCATCGACGGTGTGCGATACAAATTCACCTCCGACGGCGTTTGCCACGGAAAGTACACAGGCTGGACAAAATCAAGTGCGGGGAAGAAATACTGGAAGGACGGAAAAATGCTCACGAAATCCGCTATTATCAACGGCGTGCGCTATAAGATAAAATCCAACGGTATCTGCGAAGGAAAATACACAGGCTGGACAACGTCAGGCAAGGGCAAGAGATACTGGAAAAACGGCCTGCTTGTGACGGAAAAATATATCCGCACAACAAGCGGGAAAAAATATTATGCGGACGAAAACGGGTATGTGACGGTTGTGAAT
>JAZNLN010000001.1:0-3408 GCA_045579125.1 Ruminiclostridium sp. | reverse complement strand
ATGGCTACGATCCGACTTGTATTTCTTGAAGTACGTTCAAGGAATACGCCCGCACGCACGCTGTATAAAAAGTGCGGGTTTGCGGAAATAGCAGTCAGAAAAAACTATTACGGAGATGATGACGCTGTAATTTATTCCTTTTCTTTTGGTAAAAATGTATAAATTTCAACAGCTTTTTTCTATTTTACTTATATATCGTTTTGTGGTATAATATTTACATAATAATATCAAAAAAGGAGTTTTGGTATGAATAATAATTTTAAGAGCAGATTTGCTCCTGTGTTATATGCTATACTCGGCACGGATGCGGCAGGATGTCTTGCAATCATTCTTATGCAGCTTACAATGGGCGCAAATGCCTCTATGCCGTCGATTATAGTTGCGGTGATAATGCTGATTATAACTGCTCTGATGGTTTTTGTGCTGTTCGGAAAGCTTGATTCCGAAGCGTCAGTTCCTCTCAAAAAGCTCGCAGACGCTGCGTCGGATATTTCATCCGCTTCGGATTTCCCCGCAGGCAACAGCGTGTGCAGCGAAATATCCGAATTATCGGGCGCTTTACAGAAAGCGGCAGCAAGAATCCGCATGCAGAACGATACTCTGAACAGAATTTACAAGGGCGATTTCTCGTCCGCCGACCCGCAGACTGCGGCAGCTCTTAAATCGCTTTTTGCGGATTTGCACGACAACGCCGTAGAGGTACATAACAGCGGAAAGAAATTCAACGACGCCGCTAACATTCTTTCCGAAAGCGCAACGGAGCAGGCTGCGACCATCGAACAGCTCTCCGCCTCTCTTAACGAGGTTAAGAATTCCGTTGCGTCAAGCGCAGAGGATTACAGATATGCAACCGAAAACGTACAGTCTACACTCGCTCTCGTAGAAAACGGCACAGCACAGATGAACGCCATGGTTGACGCTATCAACGAAATCCGTGAGGGCTCCGAAAAGATTGCACGAATCATAAAGGTTATCGAAGACATTGCGTTCCAGACAAACATTCTCGCTCTTAACTCCGCAGTTGAGGCCGCTCGTGCAGGCGAGGCAGGTAAAGGCTTCGCAGTTGTTGCGTCAGAGGTTAAAAACCTTGCAACAAAGTCGCAGGACGCCGCAAAGCAGACTGCCGCTCTTATTCAGAGCAGCGTGGAAAGCGTAAATATCGGCGTACAGCGTGCAAACGAAACTGCACAGTCTATTACAGAAATCTCGTCAAAAACGCTGGAAATCAGCAGTATTATAAACAAGGTTACAAAAATTTCCGAGGAACA
Source organism: Ruminiclostridium sp. (assembly GCA_045579125.1). GTDB lineage: Bacteria > Bacillota > Clostridia > Oscillospirales > Ruminococcaceae > Ruminiclostridium_E. The sequence continues at coordinate 2,140 of JAZNLN010000001.1, read as the reverse complement.
GTCCGCCGCAATTTCGCAGATTAACATAGGCGTAGAACAAATCAGCGTAGCTGTTCAGTCTACAAGCGCAACCGCAAGGGATTGTGCGATTTCTGCGGAAATGCTGAACGAAACATCCGAAAAGCTCAAGCTCAGCATTGAGAAATTCAGCTCATCGGATAACAGCACAGCTTCCGGTTTTACTTCGGTCAGCGCACCACCCGTCGCTCCCGCAAAACCCGTAGCACCAAAGCCGAGCTTTGCTCCCAAGGCAAGTGTTTCTCCGAGCGCAGCTCCTGTGAAAAAACAGGAAACAACAGAGCCCGCAAAGGCAAGCACAGAGACAGCACCCGCTCCCAAGCCTGTTCAGACTCCTGTCAAGTCTGCAGCTCCCGCAGCTCCTGCAAAGCCTGCGGCTCCCGCAGCTCCCGCAAAGCCTGCGGCTCCTGCAAAACCCGCCGCACCTGCCCCGAAGGCAGAAATAAAGAAACCGACACCTGCGGCTAAAAATGTATCGGCACCCAGAACAACCGCCCCCGCAGAACAATCATTTGTATACTCGGGCGCAGACGATATGAAGGATCGCCGTACAGGCTCACCTGTAATTATTGACACAAATCCCGATATATCGGGCAGCGACTTTGTTGATGTTAAGTGCGACAAGTACTGATAATCGCAAATCAAACCAATAATTGTAGCTTTTATCTCATTTTTTAAAAAATTTATAACAAATTTGTCTATTTGTTACCAAATTGTAATAAATTATTAACCGTTTTGTTATTGCTTTTAATTATACTCTTTGTTATAATTATATTGTAGAAATAATACAGGCGGTGATGTGTAATGAAAATGAGAATTTTAGGCGTAGTTCTTCTGATAGCAGGCTTTTGTACCCTCGGGTACGGCATAAGCTTTTCATCGGGAGCAAAGGACACAGCGAACAGCGTGACAGTCGAGTCCGCTGACGAGCTTGAACTTGTTTACGGAAAGTATTATATCAACGGCAACACATCAAAGTCCTGTATTGAACTGTACGACGACGGCACAATGTCATTCGACGGCGGCGAAAAGCTTGCGTACGAAATGAAGGTGTGGAAAAACATGACCGACACGGATTCTTCGGGAAGAGTCAATATCGTCAATCAGTATTTCCTCGGCAGTGAAAAAGGTATGTGCGAATACGACAATGCCGAAAAGGTTATAATTTACAACGGCAGATACTATGTCTGTGTGTAAAATGCGAACAAATATGAAAGCTGCTTTTGAATAATCAAAGGCAGCTTTTTTGTATGTAAAAGGAGGATTTATGCGGATAGAACATGTTGCAGTATATGTAAACAATCCCGAGAAGGCACGGGATTTCTTTGTCAGATATTTCGGGGCCACATCAAATCACGGCTACCAAAATGAGAAAACGGGATTTCGCTCATACTTTTTAAGCTTTGACGACGGTGCAAGACTTGAAATCATGAGCAGACCAGAAATGGAGGACGTGCGCAAAATCGCACATCGCACAGGATATTCACACATCGCATTCAGCGTCGGCGGCAAAAGTGAGGTTGACAGACTGACAAATCAGCTGAAAAACGACGGATATGCCGTTGTGAGCGGACCGAGAACAACAGGCGACGGATATTATGAAAGCTGCGTTGTTGCGGTAGAGGGCAATCTTGTTGAGATAACTGTTTAAATTAAAAGGCACACGGAAATCAACCGTGTGCCTTTATTTTTACATAAGAATATAGAGCCCTGCGGCTGATCTTGAATAATCCTCGGGTTGTGCTAATGCCTTGTCCCAGCCGTAACGGAACAGTGTGTCTGTCCGTTGGAAAAACACCGACATATCCCAGTGAATAAAGTTGCTCATTAAATCCTTACGTACATAGGGCAGGAGAATTTTCTCAACACCTTCACTTACCTTGTCGGCAAATTCTTCGGCAAGCGACTTTACTTCAGCGTATATAAGGTCACAGATTTCATTGAAAACTTCACGTCTTAAAATCGGAAGCTGAACAATAAGCTTATCATCTTCCTTTTTTAATAAACCGTTTTTAAGAAAATCAGCCGCCATAGCTTCTTCGTGAACAGACAGCTTTTTATGGGGATTTTCCGATAATGCTACAAGGAGAGCAATATTGTTTCCGTCAACCCATCTGTCACG